>CAKNAD010000012.1 GCA_929200515.1 Candidatus Gorgonimonas leptogorgiae
ACTAAACCTGCGAAACACTGCCTTGGCTAAAAACTTATAATCACTTGCTGAAAACCTGCATTTCCAACTGCCACGTGTATAGAAAAGGTATTTCTAAATAATCAAATATTCTTATCTTGTTTGTAATTAAATTTATAACGTCCTCTAAATGCTATGAATTTTGCTGTTTTATTGTTTTTTATTTAAATTAGATACTTTATAAAAAAGTTCTAGTATTTACTTTATGAAAATACGGTAGAAATATAGTAAGTATTAACTTATTAGTTATTATTTTGCAGTATTGCAGATCTATAATCTTGGAAACTTTCAAGTAATAGATGTATATATAATTTTAAAGTAAAATTACCATATATTATAAAGACTTTACATTTTACTGGTAAAACATAATGAGTTTAAAATTAAATAATAAGGATTCATATTCTATTGCAGACTGGTGTTTATTTATAATACCCTCCTTAATAGGTGTTATCTGCTTTATGATCCCATTAAAGTTAGAAAACAGTTATATTGTTCCTATAGCTTATCTTTCAACTAAAATAAAATCAGAATTTAGTTCTTATCTTCCTAGTATAATTGTGATTATTTCGTTAATATCTGTATTTTTAACGATACTTTTTAAACTAATCCCACCAACAAGAACTAAAAAAAATACATTTTTACTAAATCTATTCTCTCCTACAAATATTTGGATACTTATAAGAATCCTAGGGGGGGTATTTATAGTAATGGCTTTTTTTAAAATAGGCCCTTCGTTTATTTGTGCTACTAATACAGGAGGACTAGTACTATTTGAATTACTACCTACTTTGTTATCTATTTTTATAATTGCTCCTTTATTATTGCCATTGTTAATTAGCTTTGGGTTGTTAGAGTTTGTGGGAAGTATTATGTCAAGAGTTATGCGACCAGTATTTGGTTTGCCAGGTAGATCGGCAGTAGATTGTGTAGCATCTTGGCTAGGAGATTGTAGCGTTGCTATTATGATGACAAACAATCAATATGAGAACGGATATTATACGAAAAAAGAAGCTGCGGTTATTGCCACTAATTTTTCATTGGTTTCTATTACTTTTTCATTGGTAGTAATAACACAGGTTGGTTTAGAGCATATGTTTGCCCAATTTTACTTTACTGTTTGTGTATCTGGTTTATTGACGGCAATAATTGTTCCACGAATACCGCCTTTGTCAAGAAAGCCAGATATCTTCATAACAGGAGAAAAAAAACAAGCATCAAGTTATAATAAGCCAAATGATAGCTTATTTAAATTGGGAATTATAAAAGCATTGCATAAAGCTAGTAACACTAAAGAAATAGCACAGCTATTCATTGATGCAATAAAAAGTATCTGCGATTTGATTATTTCTGTTATACCTTCTGTTATGGCTATTGGAACAGTATCCTTAATTATTTCTGAATATACTAATATATTTGATTATCTAGGAATTCCATTTATACCACTTCTAAAAGCACTACATATACCAGAGGCAGAGCAAGCAGCTTCAGCTATTTTATTAGGCTTTACAGATATGTTTATACCTTCTATAGTTGCTACTTCATTTAAAGCAGATATTACTAAATTTACGATAGCAGCAGTTTCTTTAGTGCAGCTAATTTATTTATCTGAAGTCGGTGCTTTATTGCTAGGTAGTAAGTTGCCATTATCTTTATTAGACTTAGCTATTATTTTTATTCAGCGTACACTTATAAGTCTTCCTGTGATAGCTGCTTTAGCACATTATTTTTGTTAATATTACTTTGCGATAAGTTGTTGAGTTTAAAATATTTTATCAAGAATAAAAAAATATATTTTTGAGTAAAAATAATGTATTTGGTTTATTGTTAAAATAAGCTTGAAAATTAGCTAGTAGGCCTTATATATTTATATTTAGATTTTACATTTACTCTTTTAGGGCTATCCTAAAAGCACATTAGTGAAAATAAGCATAGTAGTCTAGGTATAAAGATTTTACACAAAGTGTATACCTTCTACTTGAATGTCTACATAGATTACAATTTAAAACATAAGTTTTTAACGGAAATTTATTAATTTTTATCTTAGGCGAATTTTTAAAAATTAAGCTTTAGTGCTAAATTAAAAAATCGTTACACAAAAATAATCTAATCTATAAAACTAAAGGATAGTTAATGAGAGATAGTATTTTTTGCATGGCAGTAGGAATTGGGACTAAAACAAAAGATAATAACTGGCTCGAAGTTTATTATCCTATGCCTATTTTAAATCCTAGTATAGATGTAATTAAATCTATAGAAAAGCTACTAAAAATAAAAGAAGGCGGTAATATATCTATTGAACTAAATAGCAAAAACTGTCACGCCCTAGAAGATTTATTTGTCGATATGAATCATGAAGGTTTATCTAAAATAATGTTAACTTTAGAGGAAAGTAGATGTCCAAGAGTTCTAACTATTTTGTATAAAGATACACCCCCACAAAATCCCGCTGAAGCATATTTAAAGCTACATCTATTGTCTCATCGTTTTGCAAAGCCTAATAATATTAATTTAGATGGTATTTTTAATGTACTTCCGACAGTAGCTTGGACCTCTCAAGGGCCAATAGATCCTCAAGATTTACCATTTAAAAGATTAGACTTTAGACAAAAAGGCATATCACTAAATGTTTATTCGATAGATAAATTTCCTAAAATGGCAGATTATGTGGTTCCTAGTGATATCCGTATAGCTGATACTTCAAGAGTGAGGCTAGGAGCATATATTGGTAAAGGTACTACAATAATGCATGAAGGATTTGTTAATTTTAATGCTGGAACAGCAGGCCCAAGTATGATTGAAGGTAGAGTTTCTGCTGGAGTCGCAGTAGGTAAAGGTTCTGATTTAGGTGGTGGCTGTAGTACTTTAGGAACCTTATCTGGTGGCAATGATGTTATTATATCTATAGGAGAAAACTGCTTAATAGGATCTAACGCAGGAGTAGGTATTTCTTTAGGTAATAACTGCACAGTAGAAGCAGGCCTATATCTAACTAGAGCTAGCAAAGTTACCTTAGTAGATGACATTGCAAACGAATTAGCAGGAACAGTAGTTAAAGCACATTCTTTAGCTAATAAGAAAAATTTACTATTTAGACGTAACTCTATTTCAGGAAAAATAGAATGCTTAATAAAAAAAAATACGGTAACTCTAAATAAAGATTTACATGATAACAATTAAAAATAAATAGATCATCATTTCAAGCGTTAATCTTTTAAAATTAGTAGCACTAATAATGTTAAGAAATTTATTGTCTATGTGCTTAATTGTTAAGTATTATTTAACATTATATACACCTTCAAGTAAAAGCTGTATATACAGGTGGCAGTTGAATATGCATGTTTTCAGCATTTCCAGTTGCTATGTGTATAGTATTATTAGAGCAGGATAGAGGGTGTTGTGCTTAAAAAGTTGAAAATTATTTACTAGAATAATAATCTTTCTAACTTAAGGGGCTACGTTTGTAAAAATAGGTGTTTTTGAAGATATTTAAAAATAAGAAGGTGGATATTTATAATATCAGCACAGATATTTATTTTTAAAAAGATAAAATTGAGGGAAATTAAAGATTTAAATGTTTCAGTATTAAAAAAAATAGTGTAATAAATATACCTAATAGGCAATAAGCTCTTCTAGTAGCATATTATAGGGTTTTAATATGTTGCTTTATACCGATAAAAAAGCATTTAGTAATTATAAATGTTAGTAGATGGAAGAATTTAATGGTAAAAGTTAGAGAACATCATCTTGAATTAGAAAATGGTTCTATAGATATTGATGAGTGGCTAGATCGTTTAAAGCAGAACTATGGTTACACAAACCTGAGCGTGCTAAAAAAAGCTTTAATGATAATAAGGCGCTTAACATGTCATAGAAAATCTTATGGCAGGGAGGACTCCAGATCTGCTAACGAGCTCTCTTATTTAACTATAGCTTTAGATTTAGTGCATATTTTAGCTAGCTTGCATTTAGATATAAATTCACTGATAGTCGCAGCTTTTTATTATCCTATTAATGATAATATGTTAGCTATGGAAGATATGATTGATCATTTTAATGGTTCTATAGTAAAGCTTATGGCAAATGTGCATGGTATGGTTGCTATAAGTGAATATTACGGCAATAGAAATAAATCAGATCACTGTAAAGATCAATCAGTTAAAATAAGAAAAATGCTAATTGCTATTATTGATGATCCTCGTGTTGCTTTAATAAAATTAGCAGAGAGGTGTTGTATCATGCGGGAGTTGAAATATTACCCGCAACAGTTAAGAGAAAAAATCGCTAACGAAGTATTTGAAGTCTACGCTCCTTTAGCCCATAGACTTAGTATAGGGTGCATAAAATGGGAGTTAGAAGACCTATCATTTCGCTATATGAAACCACAAGAATATAAACGTATAGCATTATTATTAGATGGCAAAAGATTAAATCGTGAGCAATATATAAGTAAAGTGATAGAGAAACTGCAACAACATTTATCTAGTTCAGGAATAAGTGCAAAAGTAACTGGTAGAGTAAAACATATTTACAGTATATGGCGAAAATTACAAAAGAAAAATACTGAATTTGAAAAACTTTATGATATTAGAGCAGTAAGAATAACAACACAAACTATAGAAGATTGTTATGTGGTTTTGAGCATAGTGCATTCTTTATGGGGTTATATACCACAAGAGTTTGATGATTACATAGCCACTCCTAAAGAAAATGGCTACAGATCGTTGCATACAGCTGTATTTGGACCAGAAGAGAAAACTCTAGAAATTCAAATACGTACCAAGGAGATGCACCAAGAAGCAGAACTTGGAGTGTGCTCTCATTGGAAGTATAAAGAATCACATTATGAAACGACTGATAATTCTGACGAAAAGATCTCTTGGTTGCGTCAAGTTATGAAATGGAATGATGAAATAAGCAGCACAGAAAATCAAGAGGAAAAAATTAAGTTTGTTGAAAATAATAGAACCTATGTCTTTACTAAAGATTCTCACGTAATCGATTTAGAAAAAGGGTCAACCCCCATTGATTTTGCATATAAAATACATACAGATATAGGTAATCGTTGTTGTGGTGCTAAGGTATTTGGGGAAATAGTCCCACTAAATTATGTGCTAAAAACTGGCGATCAAGTTGAAATACTTACATCTAATCGTGCTACTCCTAGTTTAGATTGGCTAAATAGCAATTTAAGGTACATATACACTAAGCGTGCTAAAACAAAAGTTTTAGCATGGCTTAATAAAAATTCAGTAAATAGTCATAAGGTAGAACGTGCAAAAGAATTGTTAATAGAAGAATTAAAAAAGCATGAATTAGAGAATATAGATTTAAAACAGTTAAGTAAAAAATTAGGATTTAATACCACGGATAATTTACTGGTAGCTATAAATAATAACAAGATTAAATTAAAATATATTTTACAGGTTGCCACAGAGTCTTTGTCTAAAAGTCAGAAAGGCTTAGTGTCTGATATAACTAACAATTACACTGCAATAAAACGTATTTATAATGCTAATGTAAGTGTTGCAGGTGAAGAAAATTTATTAACAAAAATTGCAGGCTGCTGTAAGCCTATTGCAGGAGATTATATAATAGGATATATAACTAAAAATAATGGTATAACAATACATAAAAGTAGTTGTAAAAATATCAAACAGTTAAAAAAAATTAATGAAAATCGTATAATTGCAGTTTCTTGGATACCTGGGAGTTCTAATTTTTACCCTGCTGATATTATTATAGAATCTATCGATAGGCCTAAACTGTTACATGAAATAACCCAAGTATTTGTAAATAATCAAGCTAATGTAATTAAGTTTGATTATAATCATAGTAAAAAATATAGCTCAATAGTAAAACTCAAAGTAACGATAGAGATACCAAGTTATCAAATATTAAATAACGTTTTATCACAAATAAATCAAATACCTAATATTGTGCTTGCTCATAAAATTTAATAAGTATACTTTTGATTTGAAGGGGCATCTTTTTAGCAAAAAGTTTTAGCTTATTAAGCACGAGTTACCTACTTTGGTTATTTATATTAGTGCTAAATTAAAAAGTAGTAACGTAGTTTAAAAGTAAACCCCGTGTATTTATACACGTGGCAGTTGAAAACCTGCATCCTCATCAGATAACTCACGTTATTTAGCTTTGAAACCTAGCATATTTTAAATAAAAAAATAAAAAACAACACAAAACACGCCATTCTTTCAGTAAGTATCAAGGAGTTATTTTTTCTAGGTAATATATCTTTTTACATTAAGTAACTTTTATCTTATTAAGCAAAGCATCTATTTTGTGAATTTATAAGCGTTAAAATATAAATTATCTTATATGCTATAATAGTAGTTATAGAGTGGATACTAGAAAAGTTATAATAAAAAGTATTCAGGTGGTTTTTAGTCATTATTTTAATTATTTCTATAGGTTAAGGCTTCTAGCTATTAAATGACGTTAATACTTTTTAATTTGGCACGAAGTAAATAGCTGATAGTAGATACTTTGTTTAATAGTCTAAAAACTAGTTTAACTAATAGATTACAAGTTTTTATAAGATACTACAGTGTTTTGCAGATTTAGTGTCAGTCAAATCAAGAAAATACTAATGTAGGGTAATATCTTTAAAATATAGGAGGAATATTCTACGAAATAAACATTTTTTACACAACAGTTATCTACTAATGTATATATAATATATAAATTAAATGGTAATTACGTAAGTGTAAAATTTTTTGAAAGATTTATATATAGCTTTAGTCTATATTTTCATTATGTTTATATAAAAATTAAGGAATGTTACTTAATTAAATAATATGCTTGTACATAGTTTTATTTTTTATAAAACTTTACAAGACAATTATAGTTTTTTGCAAGAAAATATTTGTATCGATTTAAACTATTAATAGATAATTTATGTGTATTATATCTTAAAGACATGTATATAATCTTATGAGGAAACAATTATGCTATCCGCTAATGATAAAATTAATAGATTAATAATAGGTAAATTTATCGGTTTGATTTTTGGGGGGATTGCTTTTTGGGCATCAGGTTTTTTTGTCCCTGGGTTTTCAATGGAATTTAAATTGGGTTTTGTATTGTGGTATGTGTTGTTTGGTCATATAGTTGCAAACAGTATTAATGCAAAAGAGTATATAGAAGAAGCGTATAAATTACATATACATTGGAGCATACCATGTATTATAGTTGGAGGAGCTTTCAGTTTATCTCTTGCTCTTATGATGAAACGAGTAAGTCAAGGAAAGTTACACTTTTTGATATCATATGCTTCTGGACATAGACTATCTTCACCTTACTGGCTTGTAGTAGATGCTATTTTTGGAGCTCTTGTGATAGGGTTTATTTTAAATATATACTGTAAATCATCTAAGCTTTAAGAAATAAAGTTATTAACCAATAGCTACTGTTTGATGCTGTTTTAATGTTATATATACTTTAAAGTAGCTACAATACATAACACTAATTATTTGGTAAAAAATTAGGTTTAAATATGGCTACACCTAAGTCTACTAGTACTAGTAACCAACAACATCAAACAAAATTTGCCCGTGGTAATAATCCTAATACATCGAATAGTGAGAAGCCACTAGTTGATAAAACCACACCATTTACAGGATCGTCATCAGCTAGTTTACCTGCCCCCACCCCTAAAAATCTGCAAAGACAAGTAAATATAGTACCCGAAGTATCTAAAAATGAAGGTGAAAATTTTTCTCCTGAAGAAATTAATACTTTATTAAGAGAATGTGCAGAAGACATGGATGTTTTAAAAGCACAACATATTTACAAAATAGATTATTTATTAAATAAAGTACATCCATATGTAGACGATTTGCACAATTTTTCAACTGATGAGATATCAAAAAATTCATCAGATAAAAAAATTAAAAAATATCTAAAAGAAAATGAAAGTTATATTCTTGAATTAAAAGAGTTGCAACAAAAAATAAAGACAAAAATAAAAAAATTAACAGATATACAGATTAGTTCACATAATTCAGAAAACACTCTACAAAAGTCAATACCTAAAGATACCATAAACAAAGTACAAATCTATATGTCTTTTTTTGAAAAAACAGAAAAAAACATAGAAAATATATGTGTTTTCTATAATTTAGAACAAGAAAAATTAGGAAAAGAACTAATACAAACCTTTAAAGATAAAATACAAGATACTTATATTCAAGCTAGAGATAAACGTGTTTTTACTGAAATTGCAATACTTTTTATAGTAATTTTAGCTTGTATAGCTAGTGCAATTATTGCAATTTATGTGTCACCCTTGCTTGCACTTACACTTGCACTTTTGCCATTAGTTG
The DNA here is from genome assembly GCA_929200515.1 of Candidatus Gorgonimonas leptogorgiae. Lineage (GTDB taxonomy): Bacteria > Pseudomonadota > Gammaproteobacteria > Pseudomonadales > Endozoicomonadaceae > CAKMZJ01. The sequence goes on from CAKNAD010000012.1 coordinate 8,361, forward strand.
TTGTTTTATCTGGGTTAGCTATTTACTTTGCACCACGAATAAGTAACGATGAACTAAAAGCTACATTATCTTTTGTAAAACATTTAACTGAAAATTTTTTAGAAGGTACTGATGCTAGTGATAAACAGCTACTAATTGACAAATTATCTAAAGTAACATTAGATAAGCATGGCTATTATGAATTTATCGCAGTTTTCAGAGAAATATTTCTAAGTAGTTGTGCTGATTTTATTGACGAGACAAATCTATCAGGGGGGCTGAAAAAAGAAACGGTGCTATATATTAAGCACTTCTTTAAAGAAACATTTAAGGCTATAAAATTTGAAGATTCTGAGAAGGATAAAAAATTACAAAATACAAAAAAAGACTATTTATTAAAAATGCTTAAGGATGAAAATATAGTTACAGATTTTCTAGAAGGAACGATTTTGTGTAATTTACATGATAAAACAACACAACAAAAAAGTTCTAGCAAGAGTTTTCATTTTAGTGAAAAAAACAAGCAGGTGCTAATAAACCATGTAAGAGCAGGTGTATACTTCTATTTTTGTGGAGAGTTTCCAGGAGATCCTAATATTAAAGAAATTAGGGATAGTTTAAGAAAAAATTGTACTGAATTATCAAAAATAGAAGAATCACAACAATTAGAAGAGCAATCTCTTAAACAAGAAAGTCAGAATAGTGACTAGTCTAATAAGGTATATTTTACAGATGTGTGCCATTTATTAAAAGCTAATAAGATTAAAGTAGGTGGCAAATAAATTTTATTTCAATTATTTATTATGGTGTATCTGTTGGTTTGTTCTGTTCTGTATTTTAGAGTTAGAGTTAAAATATTATATTTTAATAACTTGTCTATGCCTAAGCTAATTGAGATAAGTACCATGGTAAAACATTGTATTTTTTTGTATTTTTTTGTAAAAAACTACTTTTATCTATTTAAATTATAAACATAATAAGTTGAAGTATAACTCACAGATAATATAGCTATCAACAATTAACTATAAAAATTAAATTTTTATCTTATATTATAATTTTAAATATGGTGTTTTAATTTGTTGTTTAATTTTTATTACTTGTTGCTATGCGATAGATATACATTTTCTATCTGAAGATACGTCTATTTAGCAAGCAATTTTTATCTTATTAAACAAGGCACCTACTTTAGCTATCTATATTCGTGTTAAATTAAAAAGTAGTAACACAGTTTAAAAGCTGAAAAAACAGTTAAAAAGATTTAATTCATCATTAAAACACCTTGAATTAAACCTCTTTATTTAGTACTGAAGTCTAGTATTTGCATTTACTACGAGTATGGATCAACCTAAGAGGAAATAACTATGCTATCTAGTAATGATAGAGTTAATAGATTAATTATAGGTAAAATTATAGGATTAATATTCGGGGGGCTTTATTTTTGGCTATTAGGTTTTTTTGTTTCTGGATTTTCGATAGAATTTAGATGGGGATTATTATTGTGGTTTGTATTATTTGGCCATATAATTGCAAGCACTATTAATGTAAAAGAGTATATAGAAGAAGCATACAAATTAGATATACACTGGAGCATACTATGTACTATAGTTGGAGGAGCTTTAAGTTTATCTCTTGCTCTTATGATGCAACAAGCAGGTCAAGGAAAATTACACTTTTTAGTATCATATGCTTCTGGACATACATTATCTTCACCTTATTGGTTTATATTAGATGCTATTTGCACTGCTCTTGTGATGGGTATTATTTTAAATCTATACTGCAAGTCATCTAAGTCTTAATATAAAATAAAGTTAAAATATAATATTTGTTGTATAACAAGTTGATTGTATTTTTTAATGATTTATACATGTGGAAGATGAAAATGCTAAATTATAGGGCAAGTCTTTTAAGTTTTTACCTTGAGCTACTATTTTTTAATTTAGCATGAATATAGATACTCAAAGTAGGTGGTTTGTTTAATAAATCAAAAAGTTACTCGCTGAAAAGACGTGTTTTCAGGTAAAAGGTGTATAACCTGAAAAATACTGTCTTAGCTAAAAACTTATAATCACTTGCTGAAAACTCGCATTTTCAACTGCTACGTGTAGATATATTATTTTTATGTAGTTATAATAAAGGATATTAGTATGGGTGGCTCTAATGGAGTTGGTAGATCTAAGCATAGACGTACAAAGATACCTATAGACAATAGGTCTCAAGTAAATGCAAGTAAAGATAAACAAAATAAAAAAGGCGTAACATCTAGTGGTATAGTAACTATAGTACAGGATATTTCGGATAGACTAACCTATGAAACAAATAATAATATTTTTAATAACAGCAGATCTAATGAACAAACAACAAGAAAAATCACTAGAGATATTTCAGTAATCGAAGATAAAGACATAGACAATAATCAAGAACCTGATCCAGAAGCAAAGCATTATATAGAATCAGAAATAAAAAAGATGAATGGTATATTAAAAACAGTAAATAAGGGTTTAATTGAAAGATGGAATAAAAATCAAAATTTAAAAACAGCTCTACTACAATCGCAAGAAATGGATAATACTAATCTAGATGAATATATAGTTAAGATACAAAAAATACTAAATACACACCAAAAAGATATTGAAGAAATGAATGAGTTTAGAGATGTAATGTTAAGAAAGTACAGAAAAAAGGGAATAACTGTAGTACACAATGCCCTACAAGATATACAAGTTAGTATTGATGATTATCAAATAACCGACAAAAATATAGAATCTAAAGTAAAATCTTTATCTGAAAGCTTAGGTAAAAAAAAAAATAAGATGCAATTTATATCTAACGATATAGATACAACACTACAATTCTATGATGATTTATTACGTAGATTATCTCAATTACAGCAATTACAAGGTGAGCCAACAGAAATAGAAATAATAAATAAAGGAAAACATTTAACTGAACAAGCTAGTAGTTTATTAAAAGAAAATAATAGCATAATAGAGCTTTTAAAAAGCAAACATTCAGAACTTGCCATCCAAGAAAATAAAGAATCAGTAGATGTTTATTCAGTAAGTATGAAAACTAACATGTTAGAATTATTAAAACAATCACCAAGTAAAAAAAAGGATATACAACAATATTTAGAAGAAAATAAAGAGAATATAGATAATTTACAATTGTTAAAATCAAAATTACAATATAACAACATATTATTAAATGAAATAAGGAGTGACTTAATAGTTATAAATAAGATTCAAAGCCGTGTAGATGTTGTAGATGTAGAGTTGTCTTCTGAGTTAAAAACAACAATAGTAACTACTATACAAGACTTAGAAGATAAACAACTTTCACTTATAGATGCAGTTAATAACATAGATGACATATGTAGATCATATCAGTTATATGAACTCGAAAAACAAAAAATTTCAGAAGAAATAGAACCAGTCCATAATTTGCTAAATAAAATACAGGATATCAGTAGTAAATTCACAAAGATGAAGAATACTAAGAAAATAGCGGCAGTTTTTATAGTGATTTTAGTTTGTGTATTTAGTGCACTTCTTATCAAAGGTATATTGCCTTTATTTGTATTTATTATAGCATTTATAGTTTTAGCGGGTGTGACTGTTGCTTTAATGTCTAAAATTAACGATGATGATAAGCAAGCAGCGCTAGCTTTTACCAAAAATTTAACTGATAATTTTTTGTGTGAAACTTATGATATTGATAAAAAGCTAGCATTAGAACAAATATCTCAAGTACTAGATTGCAAAGATTATTATAAAGCAGTTAAACAGTTTAGAAGAATATTATTAGATAAGTGTGCTGATTTTTTTGCTGCAGATTTAGATCAGTCTTTTCCAGAAAAATACCAGTTAATAACTGAACCTGTTAACAAATTCCTTAAAGAAGTATTTAGCTTTGTACGTAAAAATTTCCCAGATGAATACGATCAAAATTTACAGGAAGCAAAAAAAGCTTATTTATTAAAAATGTTTACTGATAATAGTATAATCGAAAGTTTTATAGAAGATATTACTTTGCATAATATTAGATATAAACAAAAACAACAAAAGAAGTTCAACAGTAATATTAATTTTAGTGACCTAGATAGACTTCATCTAATACACAATATAAACTTAGGCATATTGATATATTTTAAAGAAGAGTTTCCAACTGATACAGCTAATATTGAAAAAATTAGAGGTATAAGGCAACAGCAAAAGCAACGTATAGATGATTTAGAAAAAGGTAAAAAATAATAATAACATTGAATTGGGAATACTCTTGATAGACATTCTACCTGATGGAAAAATATTTGGATTAAAAAAATTAGCTCAAATATACCCCCACAGGCTTATAATTTTAAGGTTACTGTCAGGCTAGGTTTGAGCTACTACATCTAAACTCACTAATGACACTAAATTTGGAACACCCTCCATTACACTCCTCATTGATAGGTAATTTGGAGTGGCTTCTTTTTATGAGTCAACTTTTCTATGAGAATCTATTTGCTTGTTTTGTTGACTTTTTTGATTGGCTAAATTTTCTGCGGTTTCAAGCCCTTCCCGTATAAAATTTCTTGTCGCATTAGTCTTGTCATAAATAGAATCTTCTTGCTGATTTTGGCGCTTTGATACGCTTTCATTTGCAGAAGTTTTGGTAGATTTAAATGTTAAGGCTAATCCTACAGCAAGCATCCCATTAGATACATTTTTTAATTCTTGTGGACTAGACGCCTCTAAAATTGACTTTTCATCTATCTTAGATAGACTCTGTACCTTATCTTGAATAAGGGCACTGTTAACAGTTTGAGATCCAGTTGCAACAGTAGCTACCCCAGAGATTGACATTGTTAATGCTGATCTCTCTGCATCGATAGAATCATTACCTTCCCTAAGCATCTTACGTAACATCATGTTAAACCGCTGTAGAGATTTTTTTAAATCTTTGGCTTCAGCTTTGTCTTCTTTTTCTTCTGTATTCTCGACAACTAGCTCTCCTCCAGAAAAGGAACTTTTTATACTTTCTCCTCCGTGATGTGAACTGTGAGTGTTGGCTGTTGCTAGTTCTTCGGAACTAGTATATGGAGATCTATCTACACCATACTTGTCTTTAACTACTGTTTCAGCACTAGCTATCGATGGATCGTCTACAGAATAACCGCGAGATTTAGTAGTTTCTTCAACGTCTTCTTTTACAGATACATAATCTGCACCTGTTGGTATACTATGTTTATTCGATACATTAATATCCGTTGCCATAATAATCTCCTATTCTGTAATAAACACACATTTGCTAACTCGTAATTATTCCTCTTCGTGCCTGGTATGTAGAATTAATAATAGAAAGCATAGAGCTAAGCAAACTTGTTATATATTCATTAGACTTTTGCATAAACATTCGAGAATTATCTTTAGTTAATTGTAGTTGTGCTTGCATAGCATCTTGTATTTTTATATTTGCTTGGTTTATAGTAACATAGTAATCTGTTACTCCAGTTATAAAACCTTTACCAGCACCAATTAATTGAGAATAGCCATTAGCTTTTGCAACCTCAAGATCAACCTGTCTTAAAAATTCACTTTGATCTCTTTCCAGTTCGCCACGAGTTGTTTCTGCTTTTGTTTTTAGTGTCTTCTGTTCTTCAATTGTTTCTTCTACACTATCTATGTCTGACTCAAGTTTTTTATATTCATCACTATCTTTTGAAACGTTATCTTTATCTAAATCTGATTTTTGTTTTTTTAATGTTTTTAATTTAGTATTATTAACTTTTAAGGATTCTTCTGCTGCGTTTGTAACTTTACCTGCTTCTTTCATTCCAGCTTTTGTTGCGCGACTTTTTCCAATTAAAGCACCTAACCCTGTAGATGATCCACCTACAGAAATAGCAGCTGCAGTACCAGTTACTAGAGATTCTGATATACCACCAATTAGTTTTGCACTAGCTTGTGCCATTAATTCGTCTTTTTGAGACATGATACTAGATATTTTTAATTTAGTTTGTACTATTTCGTAGTCAAGTTGATGAAGAAATTCTTTTGCTAGAGAATCTAAAAATGTTGTCATGACCCTTAAAGTCATATCTCGTTTAGTGGGTGATAAGAAAAATTTTTTCATTATATTGTCTAAATTTTTTATCTCTTCATTAGTAGGCTTATATGAAAAATATAATTCTTCTACCGAAGGGTCACTAAAAGTTACATGTACATGTGCTTTATTATTTGCTGCAATTTTCATGTCTGCATTCATTGTCAGAATTTTTGCAGGAGTTATTTTCGCAGCCTCAGAACTAGTAGTTTCTTGTGTTGTTCTGCTTTGTAAAGTTTCGTCTGTTTGTTTATCTTTAGTATCTATAAATTCAAAATATTCTTCTCTTTTATGGTCGTGCTGGGTATCTTGACTATATTGTTCCCACTCCTTCTTCGCTTCTTCTCCGCTTTTTTTGCCTACTAGTATCTGCCCCTTTTTTATTGCTTCCTTTATAGCTTTGTTTACTTCTGTTTGTATATTATCGTGGTAATAATCCATTGCATCGCGATTTTCTTCATGCTCTGTTTGTATTTTCCCTTTTTTTATTGCTGTTTTTATAATCTTATTTACTTCTGTTTGTAGATTATCGTAATAATGAACCGTACTCTCGTCGCTCTTTTTCTCTGTTTGTACTTCTCCCTTTTTTATTGCATCTCTTACAACTTTTTTTACTTGTATTTGTACAACATCGTGATAATGAGCTGCTGCTGCCTCAAGTCTTTCTCTGTGAGCTTTTAATTGAGCATTATCGCTATAATTAGGATCATTTTGACTTCCTGATAGCGTATTATCTTTTTCTTTAGCATCATTTTTGTCATGCTTGTTAAAATTTAGAGAGTTAAAATCTGGTGAATCTACCCTTATAGCCATGATATACCTCGAAAAATAATCAGGATACTTTTGATTTCATATTAAGTAGTTTAATTGCTTGGTATTCAGCTTCTAAAGTTTTCGCTACCGACCCACTCATTTCAGCTATTCTTTTTATGCTTTTTTGTAGTAACAGTTGAGCGACATGCTCATGTTGTTCTACATTCTCAAATACAGATTGTAGTTGAGTAGATTGTGCCTGTAATTTGGTTGCGTCAGATTCGAGTTTAGTTTTATCATAATTTAAACCAGCATTAGTCCCCATAAGTATGCCTTCAGTAACCTGGAGAGTATGTTTAGTCGCTTGAGCAGCAACACGAGACTGTGATGCAATTTTTGCACCAACCTCAGATGCGGCTTTCGAGAGCTTAATACCTTTAAAACCAAGTTTGCTTGCCAGCTTGTTTATAAGTTGAATTATCTTAGTACCAATTTTCGAGGCGGCGGTAGCAATAGCTGAACCAAATGTTAGAAGGACTAATAGACCCTGTATTGCCATACCAGTATACTGGGTATCTTTCAGAGCATCTTCTATACTAGCTCCTCCTTTCCTATAAAGCTTATATATACAGGCATCAAATGTCCCCATTGTTCTTCCGTCTACTGTTTTAGTAACAAAATTCGCTGAAGTTATACCTAAAGCAACTATACCTGCTATTATCGCTACAATTCCCACAATCACAGCAGGTGCTGTTAGACCACCTGTGAGAACCATACTAAGAACGCTTACTATAATTGCTATAGCTGCCATAACTATCCCCACTATACCCATGGTTTTTCTTTCTTTTTCTGCTTTTGCTTGCTTTTCAGCCACATCTTTTATTGTTGATATTTGTCGGTCAGAAGCTAAGCTTCTAGTGTGTTTAGCATGATCTAATTTCTCTTTAGCTGTTTTATGTTTACCAGTTTTTAACTTTTCCATCTCCATCATTATTTTTATAGCATAAGATCCTCGAGTATCTAGATACCTATTTATTAAAGATTGCAAAGACGCACTATTTGCAATATTATGTATATTTCCTTTTAATGCCATAGAGCGTTTTCTGGCGTCTAAAATATGATCAGGAATATTTCTATTTAGATGAATCTTGTTATCCTTTGAGTCTTTTTGATCGCCACCAATCTCAGAGCCATAACGAGAAAACTTTTTAGCTTTAGTTTGATGCAATTTATTAAACTCTGACATTGTCTGATAGCTGGATTCAGTAGCAACTTCAGGTTTAGATCTGCTTTCTAAACTGCTATCCTCATCATTAAATAAAGTTGCTGCAGATAGACCATCTTTGCTTTTACCTTTTAAATTACCTTCGGTCTTGAAAAACGATCTTTCTCCATTTGCTACTTTTGTTCTGAAATCTTTAACACCATTCATGAGTTCATCTACAAATTCATCTAATTCTTGTTCTGTTTGTATATTACCTGAATGAGCCTTAGATATCTTATCTTTAGGATGTGCAGTTTTACCATGAGCATCTGTAGCTTTAGTAGTTGTGGATGTTTTGTTATTCTTATGAACGTTCTTCTTGCTTTGATTTTTAGCGGCTTCAGGTGATAGGCTAGATTTTTTTTCTAGATTTTGTTTGCTCGATGTAGCTACTTTATTAGAAAAAGTTTTTGAGCTTGATTTATTTGTGCTTTGATGTTCATCTTTAGCAGATGATGTATTGCTATCATCTTGATGATCTTTAGCATGAGAAGTGGAATCTGTTTTTTCTTTCCATGGTGCTAATATAGGCTTGCTACCTAGAAGTGATTTTCCTGCTAAACCAAAATTTTTAGCTGTTTCATCACGAGAAACATAAAGAGATTTTAACAGCTTGCCATGGTCTTTTTTTTGATTCTTAGCCTCTTTTTTATTCTGAATATTTTGGTCTTCATCAGCTTTAGCTTTAGCTTTGTCAGCTTTATTTTGAGATGGATCGGTTATTCCAACATTAACCGGACTGCTACTAACAGAAATACCCATAGAAACTCCATTTTACTATATTATTAATGCTTCCCTATTAGAAACACAAAAATTCAACATTCAAAATAAGATTACATGAGTTTATTACTATTTATAAAAGTACGCTAGTTAATTAGCCACCTTATTAAAAGTATAGATCATAACCTAGATTATACAATTAATTTAAAATTTTTTTAATTATTTAGGTATTATTGATCCAGAAACATCATGAATATGATCGTGTTTATGATGATAAAAAGCTATATCTTTATTGCCAGGGATATTAAAGATTTTACTATATTCAGGATTGTTTTTTACCTGTTGCGGAGTTCCTAAGCAACATATATGCTTATTTAGGCAAATAACCCTATTCGTTGCCGCCATTACAATATGTAGGTCGTGTGAAACCATCAATACTGCTCTGTTAGCTGTATCTGCATTATGCATATTCATGATGATTTTGTATAGCTCTCTTTGACCATAGAAATCTATCCCTTGCATTGGTTCATCTAATATCAATAATTCAGGATTGTTTAGTAACGCTCTAGATAATAGTACTCGTTGTAACTCACCTCCTGATAGATGATCCAATTGTTGATTAATAGTTTTAACTACACCAGTAGTTTCTAAGTATTCATTGATTTTTTTAATAGAAATATCTTTATTAGCTAAGTGTAAAAAATCTTTTACTGTTATAGGAATCTGCCGATTAACAGTGATTTTTTGTGGTACATAGCCAATTCGAAGATTAGGCTTTAGCCAGCAGTTACCTGAAGTTGGTTGCTGAATCTTAGTTGCTATTTTTACTAAAGATGTTTTACCAGAACCGTTTGGTCCTATTAGGGTTACTATTTCTCCTGATGCAATATCAAAAGAAACATCTTTGAGTATTTGATTATAGCCATGCTTTAAATTTATATTTTTAAATGATAATACCAAGTTTTCCATATTCACTACTTATATATTTCAATTTCTTTGATTACGAGGTGTATCCTAAAAGTAGGTATACCTTTAAGATATCCGCTTAGGAACCTTTTCTTCTATGTATAGACAAAATCCCTTTAATAATCCGTATTTTTTTTATTATATTAGCTAAATGTAACCTGTTTTTTACATTAATTAGCAATTGAGCTACAAAAAACTTTGCATTTTGTTCTTCTATACTTATTTTTTCTATATTGCCATCTTCTATGGCTATGCATGTAGCAATATGTGCTATCATTCCTTTAAATCTAGTAGATTCTATGTATAGCTCTACCGAAAATTCTCCAGGTACATTTTTATCCCATTCTACATCAAGGATTTTATCAGGATTATTTTGTCTAATATCGTTAATATTTTGACAGGATTCCACATGAATAACCATACCTCTACCAGCACTCACATGACCTATAACAGGATCCCCAGGTATAGGATGACAACATTTACCATAAGTAACAACTAAACTTTCAGCACCACGAATATATATAGGTTTAGAATTATCTATTCGTGCTTTTTGAGGTGATTTATCGGAATTAGAAACTAGTATTTTAGCAATAACATATGCCATTCTATTGCCTAAACCTATGTCTTCTAATAAGTTTTCAAGGGAAATAATGGATAAGTTTTTTAATTGCTTGTTTAGAATATCTGGATCTATTGTACTTAAACTCAAGCAGTAACTTTGTAACGCCTTGTTAAGCAACCTTTTACCTAATGAAATCGACTCGCTTTTGCGTTGATGTTTTAGAAAGTTTCTGATGTGAGATCTTGCTTTACCAGTTACTATAAAATCTAGCCATCCAGCACTTGGGGTCGCTTTAGGTGCTGTTACTATTTCTACTGTTTGTCCGCTTTGTAATGGTGTACTTAAAGAAGATAAATTTTTATCTATTCGACAAGAAATACAAGAATTCCCTAATTCTGTATGTATGGCATAAGCATAGTCTACAGGTGTAGCTCCTCTAGGAAGTTCAAAAATATGACCTTTAGGCGAAAACACATATATTTCATCTGGAAATAAATCTACTTTTACATTTTCAATAAACTCTATAGAATCACCAGCACTTTTTTGTAACTCTAACACTCCCTTTAGCCACTGGCTTATACGTGTTCTACTGCTCGGCGGAAATTCTTCTTTTGATTTATAAAATGAATGTGCAGCTATACCATAATTAGCCATTTCATCCATTTCTTTGGTTCTGATTTGAATTTCAATGGGTATACCATGCATTCCAAATAACGTTGTATGCAATGATTGATAACCATTCGCTTTAGGTATAGCGATATAGTCTTTGAAGCGCCCTGGTATGGGTTTATATAAGTTGTGAGCTACTCCTAAAGCTCTATATGCTTCATCTATATTATTAACTATAACTCGAAAAGCAAAAACATCCATTATATCGCTAAAGGATTTTTTTTGCTCTTTCATTTTATAATAAATACCATAAAGATGTTTTTCTCTACCGAGTACATCTGCGTTAATTTTTTCTTTTTTTAACCTATTTAAAATCGTTCTTTGCACTTGAGAAATTAAATCATGCTGATGTTTTCTGGAGCTATTTACCATGCGTTCAATTAATTTTGCTCTTACCGGATATAGTGAGAAAAAGCCTAAATCTTCTAGCTCTATTCGTAACATATGCATACCTAGCCTATTAGCAATAGGTGCATATATTTCTAAAGTTTCCTTAGCAATACGGCAGCGTTTATCGGAGTTAAGAGCCCCTAATGTGCGCATATTATGCAATCGGTCAGACAACTTAATTAAAATAACACGTATATCTTTAGCCATAGCTAAAGCCATTTTTTGAAAGTTTTCTGCTTGGGCAATGGCTCTATCTTCAAAGTGCATATGCGTTAATTTGCTGACTCCATCTACTAAATCGGCGATAGTCTCACCAAATTGTTTAGCAATTGCATGTTTTTCAATTCCCGTATCTTCAATTACATCATGTAACATTGCAGCCATTAAGCTCTGATGATCCATATGCATATCTGCGAGTATTGCGGCAACCTCGAGTGGGTGATTTATATATGGAATTCCACTACGACGAATTTGACCATCATGAGCTTGTTCCGCATAAAAATAAGCACGACGTACCATATTTATTTGGCATGGCTGTAAATAGGAATTTAAGCGGTTAGCAAATTTTTCTATATTTAGCAATCCGATATTCCCCTATATGTGGAAGATTAAACCTTAAAGCACATAAAATTAAATTAATATTTTAAACTTTTCATTTGCCATCATATCATATGGTTATTGAAAGTTTAATTTTTTTCTTAGTCTTTTCTTTAGTTGCTTTATTGTCTGCTACAATTTTTTTAGTGATACCTATTAAAATTTGGTTTTTACAGATAAACCTATCCTTATTAAGTACTTGTTGAAAAAGAAAAATCAATCTCTAATAGCCATCAAAAATGTGACATTTTTTATATTATACAGGTGGCAGTTAGAAATACTGGCTCTCAGTATGTCTTTTCTTCTGAAAAGACGTATCTTAAGGTAAAATCATATATACTATAAATAATGGTATTTTATAAATTCCATCCTAATATTTTAAACATCAAAAAATAAATCTTTATATTTTAGGAAAATTACTGCTCAACTTTAGTTACTCTATTTTATATAAGAATAAATCATTTTTAACATTTCTGATTAGTTTAGTAAAAGGAGATTATAGTATGGCTATTGATAAACTACCTCAAAATATCGATGGTAAGAATATTCCTTTTAGTGATGATAGTAGTGCAACACAAAGCCCTGAGACGCATAAATTTCAAAATCTTACAGTTACACAAACTGAACCAACAATTAGTCTGAGGGAACAGACAAAGAGGAATGCAGAACAACTTGCGAAGGTTTACATACCCATGAGTAAGTTATCAAAAAAAGCAATAAAGGGTATTGAAAAAGCTAGGTTAACCATGGCTAGAGAGAGTATGTTTCCTGAAAATGTATCTATTGGGAGAATGGATGATACGCCTAACATGGTGCTCAAAAAAAATACTTTATCACAGATAACCACAGGGGCAATTCCTGCATTAACTGTTACAGCAGAAGATGTTGTTGCTAAACCTGGAGGGAAGCTAGATAGCCCAAAGACTTTGGATGAATATTTTGCTTTTGACCCTGAAACGCCTGTAGGTAGAAAAGATATTTGTTTGTTTGGCATCGCAAATGATTTGCAAGCTTATTTAGAAAAAAGGGAGCATGTAGGAGTTTTTAGTAAGCTTGCTGAAGATGAAGGGCACGAAGTAGCAAATATAGAAGGAAAATATCCTATTTTTGCTGGCGTTTTTTCTGAGTACCAAAAAGGTAAAGAAGTAAAGGTATGGAATCCTCGGAGAGCTATTATATTGAAAGCTATAAAGACACATACTTTTGTAGTAGCTGGACTTCTTGTTGGTAGTTTTGCTCCACCAATAGATGCACATGTAAAGCTTCCAACAACATTAGCAAAAACACTTCGTGGTAGTAATAGACTACGTAAATTCTTAGGTGCTTCTGTGAAAAAAGTAAAACAGGCACCTATAGATTTTACCAAAGGAGTAGTTAACTACGTAGCAGATGGTCTTTCAAAAGATAAAAAAGCAGAATTACCTAAAATACCTAAGCCAGGTATACTCAAAACAAAAGTAGAAAAATTACAGGATAAAGTAGATAAAGCCCTCGAAAAAGAAGAACAAGAAAAAAATAAAATTTTAATGTTGCGAATTAGTTATATGCCTAAAGATGGATTAGTACCAGTTGGCGAAAAAGAAATATCCTTACGGGATGTAGGAAATAAACTAGGGATGATTCAAAAATCTGAAGTTATCTCTGAGGAAGGTGATACTATTAGTATCTCTGGTAATTCAGATGCAGATAGTGGCTTTGATGAAAGCATGCCTTATGAAAGCGACTCTGAACTTGACGAGATACTTGAAATATATGAAGAATGTAGAGGTTTAGCAGAAGAAAATGCTAAACGTCAGGGCTAAAAATAAAAGGTTTAATTCAAGGCAAAATACTGCCCGAATGCAAGTGCATTTCAAAGTGTTTTAACGATGAAGTAAATCTTTTTAATAGCCCCCAGAGGGCAAGGCTTATAAGCTTTTATCCTGCGTTAGTATTTCTTGATTTAGTCGACACTAAGCCTGCGAAACGCTACATTAGCTAAAAACTTATAATTACTTGCTGAAAACCCGCATTTCCAACTTCCATGTGTATAGTTCATATTATTTTATTTTCTACAGGTTAAGATACAACACAACCACCGTGTTTTTTTGCTTTTTTTAATGGTTCACAAGTAGCTTTTTCTTCTATTTCATTAATTATTTTATCAGCTAAGCAAGTATCTTTATTTTCTCTACAATATTTTTCAGAGTCCACAAGAGCTTCTGCAAGTTGTTGGTTGGCATTTAAAAATTCAGCTATTTTTTCTTTAGCTGCTATTAAATAATCAGGATGGTTCTCAGCTTCTTGTAATGATATATTATATTTACGTGAAATATTAGTTTTTGTAGTTGATATAAAAAAATCAAAAATTTCATTGCTTAAGGAGCAATCATTAATAAATTGTATAACGATACTTATAGTCCTAACTGACATTGAATAACCCGATTGTTGAGAGTTGTATGTAGATAACAATCCAAAATCACATAGTTTAATTTTTTGTTGCGAAAAAAACATCAAAAAATTACCCGCATGAATATCATCATGGTGTATTTTAAGTTTGTCGCAATCACGAACGCCTGATAAGCATTCTTTCATAGCATAATTACCGTTTTCTTTGCTAATATTTATTTTTCTATCAACTCGTAGCTGTCTGTAATCTTTTAAGCTTATACTAGCTAATTCCATTACTATGTGGACTTTGAATTTAAAAAAATTACCAGCTATTTCTTCTTCAAATGCTGATATTATTTTAACAACATTTTCACTGTGTCTTAATTTTAATAGTGTATTTATTTCATCAATAGTATCTTTTGCGTAGCTACGATCGATTTGTTGCCCTGCTAAATCCTTAATAGATTTAGTGTTTTTTGTTGTTTTTACTGCTATTTTTTGCTTAGCGCTACCATTATATTTAAAATATCCTTTAAAGACGATACCCTGAATGCCTTTTCCTAATTGTTTTTTGATTGTGATATTATCTGCAAAATTAGAATCACTTTGTATAAAACTAGAATAATCATTATTATTACTAGATACTAATCTGGAAGTTATTTGAGTATCTTCTTTAATAGTAACGGTTTTACCTGCGAACGTCGGATTATTAGTGTTTTGCTTATTATTACTTGCAAATAAATCCCTTTGAGAACCACTAGCTATTGGGGTATTGAGAACTATATAATCCACACTACAACTCCTTTTGTATACTGGTACATCCTTGAAAATAGATTATTTTATACCATAAAAAAATAAAAATAAAAATAAATACAGTAGTTTTACGTTAAATACATAAAAAAATACCCACAACTAAGTATTGTTTTTTATATAATATTTTATATTTATATGTAAGGATTTATATTATGGATAGTGTTAGTAACAACAGGGCAAAACAAGTTTTATATGGTCATTTTATGGATTGAGCGTAAAAAATGAACCATCAGCTTCTGGAAACATCTTAACCGTAAAACCCGCTAAGTCTTTAATAAGCATACTTGAAGATAATAGGGAGGTAGCAGATACAAGCCTTAATAGTAGACAAATAACACGGACTGAGCCTTTATTAGAAAAATTAATAGTAGCATTACGTGAAAATTATCAAGAACAAGTTAGCTCTATTATAGAACTAATGGCAATACTTGTAGAAACTAACAACACAAAAATGCTTAAATTTTTACATAAAAATAATATATTAGATATAATGCAAAAACAAAAAAGCGATCAATATCCAAGATTTTACTGTTCTTGCTTTATTAACGCTAACATCTGTAGCTTGAGCTGATAGAATTACAGCTATTAATAATTCAAATACAGAAGAATATTAGTAGGTTTAGGCTTGTTTTGCTGCATTCTAGCAAATGTTTGATTGCAATTTTTTTGCTTCATCTAAAATCCTTAGCGGTGTTTTAATAATTTAGCTGTTTAAGTTAAACTGCTAGTTTAACGGTAAATTATCTTATTTTAAGCCTACACTCGCCCCACTAGGTGTATTTAAAACCTTAGCTTTGTCTATACCTGTTGTAGTTCAATAAGAATGTTTTGCGTTTTGAAATAGACTATGTATAATGGTTTTTAAACGAATATGAGCATAGAAGATTGAGGTTATTTTTGTATACTTCCGAGCTATTAATCGGCATATCAACTGTTTTATTTTATAACAAGTCTTGTAAACATAATTTAGTAGCACAATATCATTGACTGCAAGGGTATTATTTTACTATTTTTTCTTAAATTTAACTTCATAATGTATTTTACAAGAAAATGTACATAAGAAATTTCTTGTTATACCATAGTAAAATATTTAAATCCAAGAATCTTTAACCAATCAATTAAAATTTTATTTTTTTAAAATCACATATTAAA
>CAKNAD010000013.1:0-23049 GCA_929200515.1 Candidatus Gorgonimonas leptogorgiae
ATTTGCAATTTATACGTTACAACATACTTTTAGTAAAATTATTTTGTGCTTAAAATAATAACAATTACTAAATAAATATATTGTAAAGTATTAGCTTCAACTACAGTAACTGCATTATTTGCACATGTCATAGTATTTGTATTGTTTATGATATTTATCTTAGATGTAGTTACTGTAGTTGATAAATAACTATAAGATAGTAACCTACAATTAACTTGGGTATTTATAGGTTTGTGTTTTGTTAAATTTAGTGAATAAAGTTGTAAATTATTATTACCTAAAAGTGCTAACTTAGAAGTATCATTATTGAAAGATAAAAAATTGAAATGTTCACAAAGTTGTTGAGAAATTAGCTCGCTAGTTTCAAAATAATAATTATTATTATTTTTATATTTAACTACTGCCATTTTTAAAAATTTAATATAATTATCTGATGTAATAAAAGCTAAGATATCTTGATTACTAGCTATAGTAAAATGAATTACTTTGTTATTTTGACGATAGACTCTATTCCATTGTATGTCATTTAAGTGCATCCAGTTATGTGCCATTAAAGTAACAGTTCCGCGATAATGTTTTTCAGAAGTAACAATTAGTTGTTCTATAGTGCTGAATAATAGTTTGTTGACATTATCAATAGAACTAAATGAATGCTTTATTTGAGGATTATTGCTATCAGTTAAATCATATAATATACTCTTGCTATTTAAATAGCTTGTAGGATGTAAATATTGTCCTTGAATAACTAAAAAATTTTTTGTTGGTGAAAATACAATAGTGTTGATACACACATCTTTGATATCTTGTTTAAATAACAAAGGTGGTGTATGTGTTGTTAAGTTTTTAGAAGTTATATTGTATGCATTAAAACTACTATTATATGCAGTAGCTAATAGTTGTGCATTGTAGTTTAATGCAATATCAACTATTTTATCTGGCAGTGTAAATTTATATTTTATAATAAGTGTATTATTATTTAGATTATATCCATAAATAGTATTATTAATTACAAAAGTTATCAAATTGTAATTAGTATTTAATTTTATGTTTTCAATAGCTAAACTAGTATTAAATAAAGTATTAGCTTGTTTGTTTTCTGTATTAAAAACTATAAGTTGTTTTTGATTGTTATTAATATTTGCATCTTTGTAAGATGTTTCGATTAAAATATTGTTTTTATCTATAAATTGCATAAAATTTAAGTTTATAGTATCTTGATTACTTGTTGAAAATATAAAATTGTTTTTAAAATCAATAGCAGTATCATTTTTTATATTTTCTTTAATAGCAGTATCTACAATATTGTATTTATGATTTGAGCTTACAGTATATATATTTTGTGAATTATAAAAAAAATTCTTAGCAAAAACTATGCTTACTAACTTTAATAATGTAGTTGTGATTAAAAAATTCATAATAATATTTTTATATTGGAATATTGTTTTTATTTGTTGAGCATTGTTTGTATACGATCAGCGATATTATCAGCAGTTACTGCATGGTTTATTCTTAAGTCAGTAATCTCATTACCATTAGCATCAAAAAATAATATTGCTGGTGGTCCAAATATATTGAGAGATTTTAATAAACCATGTTGTTGTGGAGTAAGTTTAGTAATATCAAAATTTATATAGGCTAAATTTTGCATTAATAATATAACTTTATCATTATTTGTAAAATCATTTTCCATAGTATGACATAACGAACACCAGTTAGCGTTAATAAATAACATAACAGGTAGTCGTTGCTGTTTAAATTTATTTAAACTATTAGTTAATTTAACAGGTGAAGTAATAGTTATTTGTTTACTAGTATTAGATGCTATTTGGTTGTCTTGAGTCACAATTAATTTAGATACTATAATTAAGCTAACAATTATTCCTAAACATGTAGCTGAGTAACTAGATAATTTTAACCACCTTGCAAATTTTTGTGAACAATAAGGTAGCAAGCATTTATATAGTAATATAATAGAGAGTATCGCAATAAAAATATGAATTAAATAACTAGCTTGCTGTTGTATAGTACGAGCTAGTAGCATGTCTGCAACTAACATTAGTGCAATAGCAAAAAATATCCGTATAGCTAGCATCCATGCCCCCGATTTAGGCAATAATGATTTACCGCCAATACTAATTATTATCATAGGTAGACCCATACCTAAACCTAAAGCAAACAAGCAACAACCACCTAAAATAATATCAGCAGTACTACTAATGTATAGCAACGCCCCCACTAACGGTGGAGTAACACATGGAGATACTACTAAAGCAGCTATCACTCCCATAAAAAAAGCATATAAATGCTTATTAGTAGATTTTGGTTTTCGCTCTAATTTTTGTTGTAATTTTGCAGGTAATTTAATTTCATAAATTCCAAACATAGAAACTGCTAATAAAATAAATAAAATAGCCATTGGAATTAATAGCCAAGGTGATTGCATATGTAATTGCAAATTAAAACTTGAACCTAATATCGCGGTTATTATGCCCATAGCAGTCATTACTAGAGACATACCAATTACATATAAACATGCTAACTGTAATGATTGTCGCCAATTTGTAGTGGCGTTGTTAATAAGAACACTACAAATAATAGGGAGCATAGGAAAGACACATGGTGTAAAGCATAAAGCTATTCCAGCAAAGAAAAAAATTAATAAATTAACAATAAAACTACTTGTAGTTAATATATCAAAATAAGAAGAATCATTTACTGTTTTTGTTGTAGCAGGTGGAGATAAAATAAGTGCTGCATTTTTTGTATATGCTTCAGGAATATCTATAGCTGTAGATTGAGGAGGATAACATAAGGTATCAGCATAACAGCCTTGATAATTTACTATTAAACTTTTGATATTAGAATCAATTATATTAATAGTAAATGAAGTATCATAAATAGCTATATTTTTTTGCGTAAATTCATCTGTTATGAGTCTTGGTTTAGGGTAAGTAGCTATAATTTTCTGTTGTTGGTTGGTTGCATTTATTAGTTGTAATTTATCTTTATATAAATAGCAATTAGGAGCAATAATCACATCTACATTAATTTTATCTGCTATTCTTGTAGCAATAAATTTAAATGCTTGATCTGCTGAAATAATTTTACTATTAGCAAATAATTCAGTACCGCCAAAATGATTGCTACTATTGTTAGTTAGCAACTCATTGCCTTGGCTGTTTTGTATTATCAGTATTAATAAAAAAGCTATTATTCTAAACATTAATAATCCAGTATATTTAGTTACATTTTGAGAGACTATTATATATCTTCAATTACTCTGTGTATATACATTTTACAAGATACAATGTATAGTAGAGGTATTTTAGGTTTTTACTACGGGTATTTTATGGAAGATTTAAATTTTAGTTACTCTTATTTATCATTAATTCCTCCAATTCTTACTGTTTTTTTAGCTATAGTAACCAAGCGTGAGTTAATGTCTTTGATGGTAGGAATATTAGTTGGGCATATAATATTAAATTGTAGTGCTCCAATAAAAATAGTTACAGGTGTAGCTAGTTCTTTTACTAATGTCTTTTGGAATTCTGGATTTAATTTAAGCAACTTGTATATATTGTTATTTTTATTAATTTTAGGTGTTATAACTAGTTTAATTAATTCTTCAGGTGGGGCTCATGCTTTTGCTAAATGGATATTAAAACGCATTAAAACTAGAAAGCAATCCGCTATTTTGGTAGCAGTGTTAGGAGTGATTATTTTTATCGATGACTATTTCAATAGTTTAGCGGTTGGTAGTATCGGTAGGCCTGTTACCGACCATTATAAAATATCTAGAGCTAAATTAGCATATCTGCTTGATTCTACATCTGCTCCAGTTTGTGCATTGGTGCCAATATCTAGTTGGGGAGCATACATAATAGCATTAATTACCCCAATCTTAGCTTATCACGGTATACAGCATATAACACCCATAGATACCTTTATGCAGATAGCCCCTATTAGTTACTATCCTATATTTGCTTTAGCGATGATTTTTTGCGTTATTGCTTTTGATATAGATATAGGTCCTATGAAGCACCATGAAACTATAGCGTTGCAACAAGGAATATTAACCGATACAAACAGTTATAACGCCTATGAATCTCTATCAAGTGATAGTATCTGCAAAGGAAAAGTTGGTGACTTATTAATACCAATATTTTTGCTGATTACATCGGTATTCTTTTTTATGTGGTATTACGGAGTATCTGCTTTAAAAGCTATAGACGGCAATATCAGCTTCATAGCCATAATAGAAGTTACTGATGTATCAAAATCTTTGTTAGCAGGAAGTTTGGTGAGTTTAGCTAGTGTTATTATACTGTTATTGAACAGATCAATCTCGTTAACTAACTGGTTTAAAACCATAAAAACTGGTATTTTATCGATGGTTCCGGCAATTAGTATATTAATACTCGCTTGGATGTTAGGCGATATAATTAGCCAAATTCAAACTGGTAAGTATATGGCCTATTTAATTGGTAATACTGTTAGTATGTCATTCTTGCCTTTTATAATCTTTTTATTGTCAAGCGCTATTGCCTTTTCTACAGGAACTAGCTGGGGTACATTCAGTATTATGTTACCAATTGCGGTAGATATGTCTATGGCTGGCAATCATGATATGCTAATACCTGCGATGTCTGCTGTAATATCAGGAGCTGTATTTGGAGATCATTGCTCTCCTATTTCTGACACCACCATACTATCAGCTACTGGGGCAGGATGTAACTTTATGGATCATGTAACAACACAATTGCCATACGCTTTATGTGTAGCACTTATTAGTTCTATTGGTTATATCTCGTTAGGGTATTTGGGTACGCTTCATAGTTTTATGTTAACAACTATAGTTTTTGTAGCTATGGTTATAATTTTTGTAAAGATGAAAAGTTTTAACAACACTAAAGTAACCGCATAACATATTTACTAAAAAAAATGGATTATAGTCCACATATACAGGTGGCTTATAATCTTTAAATACAATTAAAAATTTTAAAATAAGAATAACTAGAGAAATTAATATGGTAAATAACAATATTCCTAAAAGATTTAGCTGTTTTTTTTAAATGGTATTAATAACAGTTTTTATTGCCTGTTTGCGCTTTTTTAATTGATAGCTGGGAACATGATGTAGAAAATAATGCTAGTGTAATCTTTGATTTTTATGTTTATGCCGTTACTTGGCAACCTAGTTTTTGTCAGATTAATAATGTAAATACTGGATCTAACGAGTTTAAACTTCATGGAATCTAGCCATATTTTAAAACACCAGAAATATTTACCGTAAAAAATTATCATCCATAGTTTTGCCTTGCTTCATCAGGATGTTCTTCTTTTGAAGTTTGTGATATCACAGATGAAACAATTAAAACTGTGCAATCTGATCCTTTATTAAAATCTATACTTCCAGATAATCCGCAAAAATTACCCCCACAACGACTGCATGATGGGACAACATCATTCTTTGCAATCAAAAAACTATAATTATCTGCAGGTTTTAAGCTTAAAAAATTAGTTACACATGTATCATTGTTCTTATCAGTTGCAAAACCGCTAAAACAACATAATATACTAAATGCTATGATGGTAAATATTAAAAATTTTTTTATTTTCATAAGATGGTAATTTAATCCATTAAATTAATATTAGTTATACGAAAGTTGACTTTTTTAAAAAGTAGCTTGAGCAATAAAATACATTAATTTAGCCAGCTATTTTATAAAATTCAGTCGTATATTATCATATAAAAATTAAAAGTCTAATTTATTACATCGTAAAATAAACTAATATTTGTTTATGGATTAAATTTTTTTAGACTGAAAACCTAGAGTTTTTATATAATTAGAAGTCAGCGTTGGTGTATACATTTTGTACGTCATCTAAATCTTCTAGACGGTCAATCAGTTTAGTTATTTTTTCTGCTTGTTCTTGATCTAAAGCACTAGTAGTAGAAGGTATCATGGTTACTTCTGCATTTGCTGGTGTAAACCCTTGTTTAACTAGAGAATCTTTAACATGCATAAGTTCAGTCCATTCCGTTATAACTTCTACTGAGTTGTCATCGTTACTAATAATATCTTCAGCACCAGAGTCTATAGCGAGATTAAATAATTTATCTTCATCTATATCATCTGCAAACAGTAATTGCCCTTTGCGACTAAATAAATAAGCTACTGAACCTTCGGTACCTAAATTACCTCCGTGCTTACTAAAAGCATGGCGTACTTCCGATACTGTACGGTTACGGTTATCTGTAAGACATTCTACTAAAACCGCTACTCCCCCAGGACCATAACCTTCGTAGCTTACTTCTTCCATGTTGGTATCATCGCCACCACCAACACCACGAGATATTGCTCGATTTATAGTATCGCGAGTCATATTGGCATTTAATGCTTTGTCGATAACTTGTCTTAGCTTGGGGTTGTCTTCTGGGGCACCACCACCTTGTTTAGCAGCTACGACAATTTCACGAATAATTTTAGTAAAAACTTTACCACGTTTGTTATCTTGAGCTGCTTTGCGATGTTTGATATTTGCCCATTTACTATGTCCGGCCATAAAATTCACCAAGTTGAATTTTATACACTATCTTATAGGATTATGGAAGATAGTGTATAGTAAAAATTATTGTTTAATTAAGTTTAGGTTTAATATTCAGATGTAATTCTGTCAGTTGTGGTTGATCTACTTTTCCAGGGGCTGCTGTTAATAAGCATGAAGCCGACTGTGTTTTTGGAAAAGCAATAACATTACGGATATTATCAGTACCACAAAGTAGCATTACTAGTCTATCGAGACCAAAAGCTATTCCGGCATGTGGAGGAGCCCCATATTTTAGAGCATTTAATAAAAAGCCAAATTTTTCTTGTTGCTGTTCTTCGTTAATATTCAACAAGTTAAAAACTATTTGTTGCATATCTTGCTTATGAATACGTACTGACCCGCCACCAACTTCATAGCCATTAATTACTAAATCGTAGGCTTTTGAATTTGCTGCTAATGGCTTTGCTGCTAATTCTTCAGCACTGCAATCTGGGGCTGTAAATGGATGATGCAAGGCAGTTAGTTCGCCACTATCGGTTTCTTCAAACATTGGAAAATCTACAATCCATACTGGTTGCCAATCAGAAGTATATAAATTTAGATCTTTACCGAGCTTGCAGCGTAAGGCGCCAAGAGCATCATTAACAGTTTTAGTTTTATCAGCACCAAAGAAAATAATATCGCCATCTTGAGCTTGTAGTTTCTCAATTATTTGCATGGTTACGGTTTCGCCAAGAAACTTAACTATAGGAGATTGCACGCCTTCTATGCCAGATTCTAGCTTGTTGATTTTAATCCAAGCTAAGCCTTTAGCCCCGAATCTGGAGACATATTTAGTATAATCATCTATTTGTTTACGTGTTAAATTAGCCCCGTTTGTAACTTTTAATGCTGCAACTTTACAATTAGCATTAGCTGCTGGTTTTTTAAATACGTTAAAGTCGATATCTGTTAGTAGTTCATCTATGGTTACTAACTCAAGAGGAATACGTAAATCTGGTTTATCGGAGCCGTATTTTTCCATAGCTTCTGCATAACTTAATTGTAAAAATGTTGCTGGTAGCTTGATATCAGCGACATCGGCAAATAGCGTTCTTACCATTTGTTCAGATTTATCCATAACATCTTTAGCATTCATAAAAGATGTTTCTATATCTATTTGAGTGAACTCAGGCTGACGATCAGCACGTAGATCTTCATCACGGAAACACTTGGTTATTTGATAATAGCGATCAAATCCTGCTATCATTAGCATCTGTTTAAATAATTGCGGTGATTGTGGTAAAGCATAGAAATGACCTTGATGAATTCTACTAGGAACTAAGTAATCTCTTGCACCTTCAGGTGTGGCTCTCGTTAGCATTGGTGTTTCTATATCTAAAAAATTATTATCATCTAGATAGTTACGAATACTTTTAGTTACCTTGCTGCGCAATATAAGGTTATGCTGCATGTTATCACGGCGTAAATCTATTACTCTATGTTTTAATCTAACATCTTCGCCGACATCTATGTAGCCTTCTAATTGGAATGGTGGTGTAACTGCGGTATTAAGAAGCGTTAACTCACTGGCAATTATTTCTACTTCGCCAGTAGCCATATTTTCATTTATAGTGCCTTCAGGGCGTGGTGTTACTACTCCAGTAACCTGTAATACAAATTCACTGCGGCAGTTATCTGCAATGGCAAATGCATCTTTATTTTCAGGGTTTATAACTATTTGCGATATACCGGTTATATCTCTTAAATCAAGAAAAATCACTCCGCCATGATCACGTCTACGATGCACCCAACCACACAAACTTACAGTTTGTTTATTAAAAGATAAGTTTAATTTTCCGCAATAATGACTGCGCATTATATCTCCTTAAATTTAGTAGCTATTGTTATTCAATAATAAAAAAATTACCAATTGATAATCGAATAAAATTACATCATTGTACTAAATTTTTTAGAAAAATGCTATATATACACGTGGCAGATGAAAATGTTATATTTAAGGGCTAAGTAAAAAGGTCTAATTTGAGGCAAAATACTGCCCGAATGCAAGTGCATTTAAAAGTGTTTTAACGATGAAGTGGATTTTTTTAATAGCCCCCAGCGGGCAAGGCTTCTAAGCTTTTATCTTACGTTAGTATTTCTTGATTTAGTAGACTAAATACTGACTTAGCTAAAAAGAGCATACTTCAAACTATGTGTCATGAGTAAGTTTAGATATTTAAGCTATTCTTTAAACAATTTTAGCTAAATCATTTTTAATGTTGGGAATGCTTTAAGCCTATAGCTTTGTAGTTGGCTTATCATATCTTCTAGTTCATCAGTTTTTACTTTTAATCCTTCTTTATATGCAATTATAGGTTCTAAGATAATATTACATAATATATTATCACCACCTAAAAATTCAGATATTTGATTTTTAAATTCTTTTTTATTATCAATAGTATTTATCCTTATTTTTCTTAACTTTTCTTCAGACTTACCATGGTTAGCACAAGATAAGTTAAGTAATTCAAATGATGCTTTTCCTATCATACTACTGCTATCAACAAAAGTTTTTATTTCATCAAAATCAGCTAGTTTGAATCTTTTTTGATTATTGAATATTAATATATTACCTGAATGCAAATCAATATAATCTATTTTAACTTCCTTGCAAGCCTTGATAATAAGAAACAGCTCAAGAGCTATATATCTAGTATTAGCATATGACAATTTGACTTTTTCATTTTGTACGAGAGCATTTTCATATTTTTCAAGGTCGCCATCTGCATACTCCATAACTAGTTCCATGCTCATGTAGGGTTCCTTGTTATCAGTTAAATGTATGCCTAACAATTCTACAAACTTAGATTTGCCTTGAAGCTTTATAAGATTAGCTACTTCACTATATATTTTATAACGTATGATATTTTCATTGTAATCGTTTCTATATTCTTCTGCTTTGAACTTTTTAATTGCAACCTTAGTATTATTTTTTAAACGAGCAATTGAAATCTCTCCATAAGCTCCTTCTGCAATATATTTAACAGTTGCAGAATTAATTTCTTCTTTAATATCTCGTGACTTTTTAAAATTATTAACAATTGTAATCGAATCTTCTAAATAATTAGAATCTACAGATATGCTACTACAGCTTGAGCTAGATGATAATGACATCCTATCAAAAGACGGCGATGAAGGGGCTTCCGCAAAAAAAACACTTGGCGACTTGATAATTTCTCGACTATTAATACACATACAACAACTCCATTTATTTGCAATATCATAATCATACCGAACAATTATAACACTTTTTTTAAAAAAATGCAAAAGTATTACGTAAACGCATCTAAATCGTTGTGTTTACGGTGTTTTTCAGCCACAATCATAGAGTAAAATGTGATGTTTCTTAATTTTATAAATAAATATGGCTTTGTTGAATAAAAAAAATAAATCCCTAATATCTATCAAAAATATGGTATATACACGTGGCAGTTGAAAATGCAGGTTTTCAGCAAGTGATTATAAGTTTTTAGCCAAGGCAGTGTTTCGCAGGTAGAAGGTGTATGGTGTCGACTAAATCAAGAAATACTAACGCAGGATAAAAGCTTAGAAGCCTTGATAGAAACTAGAGTTTCCAACTTATACATGTATATTGCAAATTAATTATTGAATTATATTAAATTATGAGATAATTTGATTAAACTACAAATAATAAAATAATAATAAAATAATAACTATGAATATTAATCAACAATCAACTTACTATAATTTTTCTTATATAGACTCTATAACAAATAAAACTAGCAGTATTACTGATAACACTGTCACAAGAGATGATAGTAAAAAAAGTAACACTAATCACAGTCTTAAACCCAGAAAAATAGTAGCTCAAAAAAAAGAAGATGCTTTTTTTTATTTATCTGTAGATGATTTTGCAGATACAGCTAAAGCAACTGCTATGATGGCAAAACCTGAAATATTTAATGTGATTGCTACTTATCAACCATCAATGCAAGATAGTGTTGCTAAAGAAGGGGCTATATTTAGAGAAATGATGCGACCTTTTTTAGATTTACCTGAAGAACAAAGGCAAAAAGCAGTAATATTATTAATTCAAGACAGGTTAGCACAAAAAGCAACCTACGGGCATGATATAGATACTGAAGGAGTGGGAGAATTTTATTCTAATGTAGAGCATATTCTGGCTGATAAGGCACAAGGTATAGATTGTGAAGATTATTCAGAATTGGCACAATTTTATCTTGAAATAGCCCAAGAAGAAAAAGTCATACCTCAGGAAGCAAATTTTTATCAGCTATATATACCTGAGCATCAGTTATTAATTTATGAACTACCGGCAACTGAAGGTAAACAAGCTCAACATTATGTTATAGATAATATTACGATTGCTCTAACATCAAAAATACAAAATTCAAATAAAAAAATTAATTTAGAACTAATTAATTTTATTTCCCCTGATTACATTAGAAAGTTCGATAAAAATAACGACGATTTAGTGACATTAACTGAATATATCGGGAAAAAAAGTATTAATAACTGGCTTGCTGATGGTGATTACGGAAGAATAGCGAATAAATCCTCATTAATAACGCAATCTGGAGGCCGTGTTTATGGTAAAAAATTTATTACTCCTGAGTGGATTAAAACAGTAACTGGTAATAATGATATTGCTAATAGTATATCAAAACAAAAAGTAGTTAAGATACAAAGACAGTACCTAGTTAAATATGGTGAACCTAAATTACAAAAGGATTTTAACGAAACTGAATTTACTCATTATATAAACGCTATACGAAAAAAAAACATGTTCGGTTTTTATAAAAGCATATCTAAGAATAATAAAGGAAAACCTGAAGATTTAAAAATAACTCCTGAAGAGGCTGTATATATAATAGGGTCTTACTCAAAAGGACTAGAAAAAAAATTAGATATTTCAGATATGAAGCTTAATGATCAGCAAAAAATGCAACTTTTAGGACGCTATTCTCCAGTGCTAAAGCGCAAATTTACTACTGAGGATTTAAAACTAGATAAAAATATAATCTCTACAACTAAAGGTATTGATAATAACATTTCACAAATTTATGCAACTGAAGATAAAAACAGTAGCAGTATAGAAGAAAAGATAAAATACACTATGAATATAGATGATAATTTAGATGTTTCTATATTTTTTAATGTTTTAGGAATGTTAGGAACAATCAGTGTACTTTTTTCAATTAATCAAAGTAGACATATGAAGGTACGTAACAGAAAAAAAATATTTTTTGATCCTAAAAATAAAATTGAATACTTTAATAGGGCAAAAAAAAATAAATTTAGAAAAGAAAAAAGGCATGACTGGATAAGCTTAATAGATTTTTCCCTATTAAAAAAATTATCAGCTTTAATTTCAAGCATACATAATTTTGATGAGTATCCGAATGACTATGTAGAGTTAAACCTTACAAATGAAGAGTTACAGCACACCTATAGTATAATAAAATTATTAAATATAGAAAGTAAAAATATTTCTCTTAATCAGTTAAAAGAGTGTTACCAATGTTTGCTCAATCTACATTATAAAGCTAAACTTGCGGTACACAAAGATGATAAACATCGAAAAGAATTGCAGAATTTAGCTGCTTTTCTAGATAAATTAGATCAAGAATCGCTTTATACTACTTCTGCAATACAGAAAATTAGCTCAGTGTTAGAATATTATGGAATAAAATTCAGCTACTCTAGTGATAAAATATTTGGTAAATATAGAAATAGTTCTAAAGTTACTAAAATTACCATTAAACTAGACTTGACTAAATTATATAATTTTTTAAAGCGTAATGGAATATTACCATATATAAGAACATTAGATTATTTATGGACTAAAAATTTTATATTTTTAAATAGGCTTTATAAACTAAAAGATCTTGATAAAAGAAAAATAAGATATCATAAAATAGATCATAGGCTAAAAGTACTTGCTTTCACCTCTACTATTATCCCTGTTATACCTACGAATGATTTAGTAAAAATTTTAATTTATAAAAGAGGTATTAATTACAGAAAGAAAAATCAAAAAATTATTTCTTATCGAATTGAAAAAGCATTAAAATCATTAGATGATAATATTCTTCCAGCTGATAAAACAACTCACTTGTACAATAGCTTGAATAATATTAAACAAATTAAACAAAAACATCTTAATATTAAAATTAATCAAAATAAAACAAACTGTATGATACATGGTATTTCATCTGGTATTTCAATATCATCTTTAGCACTTGGACCTATAGCCTTATTAGCTAAAACAGGTTTTAAGATAACTACTAAATTAAGTAATTCAATCGCAGGCGCGGCAATACGGCACAAAGTTGATAAAGAACATATAGGTAATAATAACTTTGAGACAACTAAAAATATTTATTTATATCTTAAACAATTACATCAGCAAGCTATAAATAATGATGATAAAGAAGCAGTAGATTTTATCGCTAATTTTGCAGAAATGATTTTTGGCATCCCAAGAGAATCATATGCTTTTATTATCAGCACTAACCTAGTAGAAGATGATAAATATAAAGTTAGCTTATCACAAAAAATAACAGAAGATAATACTTAGATTATAGTTATAGGTGCGTAATTTAATATAGCTTACTAATGGCACGTACTTTAGAGCAGGCTCAAGTATTAACTCGGTTAATGATTGAAATATTACATAGTTTCAAAAGTAATTATTAATATTTTAGTTAAAAAAGTTGTTAATTATTGCAAATAAAACTAGCTCTTGTACTATAAAAGCTATATTTTTAATAAAAACCAAGGAAAAGATAATGTTACCTATTAGCTATAATAATAAAGTTACTGATGCTCATTTGCTTCTTGATGAGTCTAGTGTGAAATCTTATACTAAAAATCATCAAGTTAGTTGTTTTCAGAAAATAACTAAGCAGTTTGCAAACAGTCGAATAATAAAAAGTTTACCAAAAGGTGCTATTGGTTTTATTGCTGGTGCTGGTATAGGTGCTATAACTATTGAGGTTATTCATCTAATTAGTTTTAGTTTAATCAATAAAGAAGAAAAAAACTTAGCTTCAGCTAATATAGTTTTGAGTGAGTCTATGGCGGTGATTAAAATATTGTATGCGATCGTATGCGCTACGTTAGGATACTATATTGAGTTAGAAAATTGCCATAAGAGCAGCTTATATAGAATATAGTTAATAACAAGATATCAGCCCTAAAGATATGTTAAACAATCATCATTTTAATAAAATTTTATTATAGTCTAGTTAAAATATTCTAAATTATTTATATTTTTCCGAAACAAATAATGTTAAAGATTTTTAATTTTAACTACCTGTTTATCATACTTATCAAAATAAAATAGTTTCATTATAGCTATTTAGGGGCTTTAATATGCAATTTGAAATTTCAAATCAGGCGGATTACTCCATAATAAATATTAATGAATTACGCATGGATGCATCTTTAGCACCAGCATTTAAAGATTTTTGTAGTAGTAATATGCAAGAGGTTAGCACGCCTATAATTATTGATTTATCTCATATTAGATTTATGGATAGCAGTGGTTTAGGAGCGTTAATTTTTTGTTTAAAGCAAACTGGTGATCAATACCCTGTGGTTCTTATCGGTGCTAATGAATCAGTTTGCGATCTACTGGAATTAACTTCTATGCATAAATTATTTTTGATTGAAGCTTCTGTTGAAACAGCACTTGCAAAGCTTAAGGATACTTAATTTTAAATACTTTTTATATTAACTATCTATTCTTATACCTTTTTACTTAATATGGGTATAAGATATCTAAACAAAGCTGTTCACGGAGGTATAAGATCATGGCTTCCAAGGATTTAAATTTAAAATTAGAAATCGATAGCCAGTTTTCTAATACAGCTCCTCTTGCTCTTGCTGTGAGAGGTTTGTGTCAAATAACGTCAATGTCTCCTGTAGAGATAAATCGTACTGAATTATGCTTAGTGGAAATAATAAATAATTCTATAGAGCACGCTTATAACAAGAAAAAAGGCAACCTAATTTGCATAAATGTTAATATCTCTGAAGATTGCTTAACGATAAAAGTTTATGACTGGGGCGAACCATTGCCAGAAAAACTATTAGTCTCTAAGCCTAAATTATCAAATAGCAATAACTCTTCAAAGTTATTTACTAATGGTCGGGGTTTGGATATCGTAAAATCACTGATGGATTTTATCGACTATAATAGCAACAATGGAGCTAACTGCTTTACTATGATAAAAAATTTTAGAAAATAGTAGTAGCTTTATAAATGTTATTAATACTTAACTAGTTTGTTTTCTTAAAAAAACTAATTGCTGTTCTGTTGATAGCTTAGGAGAATATTTATAGCTTGAGCTATTAAAGTTTTTTAAATCTTTAGGGTCGGTTATTTGGTTATCAAGTACGAATCGACACATCATTCCTCTAGCTTTTTTTGCATAAAAACTAATGATTTTGTAGTTGTCTTGTTTCCAGTCTTTAAAAATTGGTGTTACTATTTTATGGTTTAGTTTTTTAAGGTTAATAGCTTTGAAATATTCATTAGAAGCTAAATTTATTAACACTTTATGTTTTGCTTGATTTAGCTGCTTATTTATAGTTTCAGTGATAGTATCACCCCAAAACTCATATAAATTTTTCAATTTGCCAATTTGTAGTTTAGACCCCATTTCTAGCCGATAGGGCATAATCAAATCAAGAGGTTTTAATAAGCCATATAACCCAGATAGTATTCCTAGTTTATCCTGAGAGTTTTGTAACTGCTGCTTAGTTAGGCTCGAGGCATCAAGACCTTCATAAACATCACCATTGAAACATAAAATTGCTGGGTGTGCGGTAGATTTAGTAAATGGTAGTTTAATTTGCTGAAAACGCCGAGCATTTAACTCAGCTAAATTTTGGCTTAGTTTCATTAATTGCATTAAATCTTGAGAAGAGTATTTTTTTAAAATATTAACTAATTTAGTGCAATGTTCAGGAAACATAATAGATGTGCAATTATCAATATTATGTTGCCTTTCAGATGTTAATTTTTTAGCTGGAGATATAACTAGAAACATATTATTTATATTAATTAAAGATATTTTTTAGTTATACACCTTATAATTTCAGGTGTATAGTTGCAGTTAGAGGCTGTTATTTAGAACAACATTTTTTACATTTAAAAGTTTTAATATCAAATTTTTGTATGATTTCGATAATAGAGTTATCGTTTTTAATAAACTTTAAAGTTAAGTCAATATTTTTACCTTCAGAAAAAAACTCTTTATTTATTCCAAATAACATTATGTGTTTGCCACCTTCTTTTAGTTTTAACTCTGAATTAGCTTTTATTTTAAAGCCATTTTTTTTATGGACCATTTTCATTACTTTATGTATTTTACGATTATCGTGGGTTTCTATTTTTGCTACGGCATCTTTATTGGCTACGCTAACTTCAGAGAGTCTTATTTGTTCATCATTTTTATTCTGTACTGTTATATAAGCCGCAGCGTTATCTCCAGGATTGATAGATATATAAGAGTTTTCTATAACTATTTTGTTGTCTTGCTTATTATTGTTATTAGCTTGTTCGCTGTCTTCGGTGTCTTTATTCTCTGTGGTGCTAGCTACTTCGTCATTAATTGGCTTAGTATCGCTGTCTTTGCTACCATCAGAGTCATCAAGATTAGTGCTGATTTCATCAAAATTAGGGGAATCTTCTGTATTAGTGGTCTTGGCAGTAGCTTCTTGATTTTTAGTAACAGCTACTAGTTCTGAATCTATTGTTTCTAAAGCTACTGGTTTGTTATCTTCTGTTATTGTATTGTTTTCTGTAGCAGAGTCATTTTCTTGTTTGGGGTTGTTAGCAGTATCATCGATAGTTGTATTTTCTGAGGAGGATTCTGGTTCTTGAAGAGTAGCAACAGCTAGATTGTTTATAGCAAAAAATCCTGTAAAAAGCATTATTTTAAGAAAAGTTTTGTAATTATGTGCTTGCATATTACTTATCCTGTTATGTAGAGATGTTATATTTATGACTAATGGAACTTTTAAGTTTTAGTTCCGTCTGAGTTAAATATTGGTTTGATAAAAGTGTTTTTAGTATACAGCTATCAAGATGTTAAATCAATACTAATCAAATATGTATTAAAGTTGTGTTAATGTATTAGTAAATCTGTGACATGCTCCTCTCCCTAAAGGAAGGGGCTTCCTAATTCATAGCGAAGTGCTTAACCACTAGGATTAAGTCTTATTTACGCTCCAAAGGCTATGATCGCTTGCCCGGCGACTAATGAAGTATATTAGCAAGAAACGTTGTACAGAAACAAGTACAATATTTTAAGAATTGCTAGTAAATGTTATGCCTTATCTTTATAACATATATGCACATTATAATACAATAATATAATAGGAATCTTTATGCACGTAATAACCTCCCCTAACTCGGTAACAGTAACTATGCCTGAAACGACATGTTGTTCTGACAACTGGTTTTGTAATAAAATAACCAAGTCAGTTAGTGCAATAAAATCATATGTTAGTAGTAGAGCCTATGAAATAACCCACCCTACAAGACAAAGTGTTCGACCTGCACTGGATCGTCTTGTTGCGGGTACACTTGGTGGTTTATGTATAGGCTTAACATATGGATTTATAGCAACAGGCAACTGGGAAACGTTACAGTTAAAAACAGATGAACAAAAAAAAATATTTTGTATTCTTATGTTTGGTACTGGCGGTCCTGTTTGTGCTTTACTATTCGATATACTTATGTATAACGCTAGTCTCGGCAATATAAATTGTTGTGAATGTTATAATAGGTTACCTTGTTGTTAAAAAATACTTAGATTTAAAAAAGTTAGCCCAAACATGACATCACAGACTTTTAATTTTTAAGACGGTTGTCATGTCAGGTTTGAGTTACTATAATCGAATGAGTTTAAAAATTATTATTTTGAAGATAAAACTTCTACCATTTTTTGCAAAACTTTTCTAGTTTCTTCATCGCACTCTTTTAATTTTTCTTGTGCTTTTTGATTTTTAAATATTTCACAAAATTTATTTAAATTTTCTATAGCATCCTTGCCTTCATTTGCTATAAATTCAGATTTAAATATCTCAGTTAAAACTTGCATAATATCTTCTGTTGTATTAGCTTGATCTATAGAATCAGTGAACTTCTTGAATTTAACAGGGTCTTCATAAATATTATCTGCGAACTTTTCACCTTTTTTGAGATAACTCATTGCTATCTTATGATCTTTTTTTGATAAATTCAGAGTATCTATTTGATTAATAATATCAGAGCGATATTTTTCTAATGTAGCGTTTTCATCATTAATGTTTGCAGTAGACTGTTTCATAATACCTCCAGATAATCATTGTTGTGCTATAACGATTGCAACATCCGTAAATATTAATTGTAAGGATAAAAAAGAAATTTATAGTAACATTCTTCATAAAACACTTGACAATTTTAGCTGTAAGTAATAGTATTTGTTTTGTCTCTGATGCGGGGTGGAGTAGCTTGGTAACTCGTCGGGCTCATAACCCGAAGATCGCTGGTTCAAATCCAGCCCCCGCTACCAAATTTGTATATTTATATACTCTTTGCTTAATGCCTAAGTTACATTTCTAAAAATTTTCACTTTTATCCACGATTTATTAATTTTAATAGCAACGCTTGTATCAACACTACAGAAGCTATCTAGATGCTACAAAATAGTTAATTTGACTATTATTAAAAATAGGTACTATATTTATTGTAGCAGTTATTATCAACTAATGTTGCGTAATTAACTAGTAGTGCCATGCATTGGTCTGTGGGTATAAACTGACATAATCAGCCCAAAATTAATTAATAGTGTTAATAAAGATGTGCCTCCTTTGCTAATTAAAGGCAATGGAACGCCAACTACAGGTAGAATTCCACTAACCATTCCCATATTAATAAAAATATACACAAAAAAAGTTAAAGCAAGGCTTCCGGCTAATAGTCTGCCAAAAAGTGTTGGTACTGTTAAAGAGATATACAAACATCTGGCTATTATGCACATATATAGAGTTAATAAGGCTATAACTCCTATTAATCCAAACTCTTCAGCAAAAACAGAGATAATAAAATCAGTATGTTTTTCAGGTAAAAAATTTAAGTGTGATTGAGTACCATGTAACCAACCTTTTCCTGAAATTCCACCGGAACCAATAGCAATTTTAGATTGAATAATATTCCAGCCAGCACCCCAAGGATCATTTTCTGGATTAATAAAAGTTAGCACTCTTTTTTGCTGGTATTCATACATAAAAAACTTCCAAAATATAACTGTCGAAGGTGCTAATATTAACAATGTAGACATTATTATGGCTTTGCTTAATCCCCCCATAAAAATCACAAGAAAACAAGGGATAAATACTAGTATTGAAGTGCCTAAATCGGGCTGCATGCTAATTAACACAACGGGAATTAATGTTATAAAAAACGCAGCAATAGAATCTTTTATGCTAATGGGAATGCTTCTGTAAGAAAAATACGAGGCTATAGCAACGGGCATGATAAATTTCATCATTTCAGAAGGCTGAAATCTAAAACGAAATATTTCTAACCATCTTTGTGCACCTTTAGATGATGTTCCTACAACTAATACAGCTAATAATAAAATTATGCCACCAAGATACATAATTGCAGAAAATTTTATCCAAGTTCTTGGGGGGATCTGAGAAACAATAATCATTGCTAAAAAACCAATTGCCAAATAAAAAACTTGTCGCCATACAGTTTCTATTTTTTGTCCAGATGCACTATACAGGGTAAAAATACCGACTCCAGCTAATATAATGAGTAATATTAATAGAGTAAAATCAATATGGATTTTAGTTTCTAAAGCAGATAAGCTCGTTTTATGATTGGTATTTAATCTGTTGCTAAAATCAATATTTGCCATGTTTATTACCATTGTGTTTTTTTAATAGGTATTTATCTATAACCTTGCGTACTATAGAAGCAGCTCCTGTGCTGTTTTCTACTACAGCTACAGCTACAATTTTAGGATCTTCTACGGGGGCAAAAGCAATGAAAAGACTATGGTCTTTATTGTATTCGAGTATATTTTCTTCATGATAATTTTGTTCTTGTCCCATACCAATAACTTGTGCGGTTCCAGTTTTTCCTGCCATAGAGTATTCAAGATTAAGTCCTGCTTGTCTGTGTGCTGTGCCTTTGACACTATGTACTGATTGTTTCATCGCTGAAATTACTATATCCCATTTTCTTTTGTTTTCCTGTGGATTTTCAGCAAGGAAAACTCTTTTTTCTCTACTCGATGGCGGGGTTATATCTTCATTTTTAACCATTCTTGGTTGAATATAAACGCCATTAGTAGCTATCATTGCTGTAGCTATTAATAGTTGCATTGGTGTTACAAGCATGTAGCCTTGTCCTATCATTGAAATAATAGTTTCACCAGGATACCAAGATTTATTATATAGTTTTTCTTTCCATTGTTTTGAAGGCAATAACCCAGGCCGTTGTTCTCCAAAATCTAATTCGGTTCTTTTTCCCAGATTAAATTGTTTAGAAAACTCATGGATTCTATCAATTCCCAAACTATTAGCAAAGGTATAAAAAAAAGTATCATTAGATACTACTAGAGATTTATGAATATCTACCCAACCATGGCCGCTACGTTTCCAGTTACGAAATTTATGCTTGCTATCTGATAACTTAAATGACCCTGTGTCAAATATTTGTTTTTTATTATCTACAACATTGTTGGCTAGTAATGCAAGTGCCATTATTGGTTTGATGGTTGAAGCTGGAGGGTATTCTCCTAAAGTAGCACGGTTAAACAGAGGTTTTTCTTTATCGGAATTTAAACTTTTATAAGTTTTAAAATCTATACCATTAACGAATAGATTAGGGTTAAATGAAGGACTACTAACTAGGGAGATAATACCACCTGTGGTTAAGTCCATTGCTACTACGGATCCTCTTTTGCCATTTAAAGCATCATAAGCTACTTTTTGTAATTCTAAGTCTATAAAAAGATTAAGGTTTTTACCTGGTTTTGGGTCTGTTTTTGATAAAATATTTATTATCCGACCTTCGGCGTTAACTTCTACCTGATTGTGGCCTGATTCGCCTAATAATATATCTTCATAGTATTTTTCGAGTCCGATTTTTCCTGTTACTCGAAGATTACGATATGTTTTATTGTTTAACCGTTCTAAATCAGCGTGGTTTATTCTGCCTACGTATCCAATTGCATGAGCCATAACTTCTTTGTGTGGATAAAAGCGAATCATCTCTGGAGATACGTTAATTTCTTTTAGTCTAAACTTATTTGCCATAATTAAGGCAATTTCTTTGTCTGTTAGTCTAAATTTTAAGGGTATGCTATCAAATGTTTTTTTTTGATTTAACTGCTTATAAAACCTCTGAATTTCGTCTGGGGTTAAACCAATTAAATTGTTAATGTTTTTTATTAGCTTGTCTATATCTGCTGTTTTTTCAGGAATAACTGTTAGGTTAAAAGAAGGTATGTTTTCAGCTAGTAATAAACCATTAACATCATATATATTACCCCGCTGAGGTGAAATTATTTTAGTGTAAACTCTATTGTCATCTGATTTAGATGACATTTTATTGTAACTTGTTACTTGTAAATATATAAATCTAGCAATCAATATAGCTAAAAAAAATAATGCAAAGACTATACATACTATAATCCTTATGTTTATTGTCTGTTTTTCACTACGGTAATTCCTTAAAGTATTTTTATACATTGCGCTCTCTGTTTAACAGTAAAAAAATAATATTATATACACATTTAGGTAGAAGGTGTATACAGACCACGCAGATAAAGGTGTGCTGTTATTAAAAGATTATAGTCATTTATATTCAATATAGTAAGTTTAAATTATACACAAAACTATTATTGCAGGTATGAGTGCAAAAAAATAGTTTGTAAGTTATTTTTAAAATAGCAAGGTAATTTTTGAGTGATTTTAGCTATAGCTGCTTAAACCCGATTTGACAATAATCTTAAAAACTAGAATAATTTGATAGAATTCTGGCAAGATAGTTTTATCTATTAGTTATTAAATATTTTGCGTGCTTGTTTAAAACTAGGCCTTTTAGGTATGTTCCATGATGGTTGATCTTCAAAATGATATCCGGCATCTTTAATAGCTATAATAAATTCATCAAACATTTGTTTATCTTTTATAACAGTGATATCTGCGAATTTATCTATTGCTTCTGGCAAATAGAATGTTGCAGGAAAATTATCTTCAATATTAGAAAATGGATTACCTGAATCATCACTATGATGGAAAAGATTTAAACCAGGCCCTCTACCTATAGCAGTATTTAAATCCCCAATTAAATCAGAAATTCTTTCTGTTATATTGCCTAGTTCTGAATTTTCATTTTCTGTTATATGTTTTAATTTATCTTTATGATCTATATATGGATTTTTCATAATTGCTATTTTTCCAGCTCTAGTATCTTTCCCTTCAGACTTGAACTCTGAAAATTCAGTAGCTACTAGTAACAAATCACAATCTGCCGTCAGTGGTTTACCTAGTTGCAAATCAGCTATAACCTCTACGGGGCTGTTATCTTTGGTGTCAAAAATTTCATACATATTATCTTCTAGATTATATTTTGCAGTGAATTTTTCATCTATACCACTAGGAGATTTCCAATATATCGTAATATTTTCATTGTTGTTAGAAGTTTTAGAAGTTTCTATAACATTCAATTCATCTCTTAATTCTTCGATTCTTGCCTTACTAAGTTTTAAGTTAGTGAATTTATAATGACCTTGAGCAAATCCTTTTTCAACTTCGGCATTATATTTTATTATATCTTTTTTAATCCATTTTTTTTGCTATAGTGCTGATTTCTGGGAATGTATCCCGCCTGCGGTCCTCCTGTTGCACTTTTGCCTTTG
The DNA here is from genome assembly GCA_929200515.1 of Candidatus Gorgonimonas leptogorgiae. GTDB lineage: Bacteria > Pseudomonadota > Gammaproteobacteria > Pseudomonadales > Endozoicomonadaceae > CAKMZJ01. Next base: position 22,512 of record CAKNAD010000013.1, read on the forward strand.
GTATGAAAATCTTTTGTTGGAGCACCACCTGCAATTAAACCAGCCACCACAGATTCTACTGGTCTAGAACCAATAATAAGTTTTTTTTCTTTAGCTACCTTTTGAATTTTTATAGCATGGCTAGGCAATATGCCCACATTATTTTCTTTAAACAATTTAGTTATTTCTATTTCTTTAACGGCATCAAGACTAAGGTCTTCCTTTTTTAAGCTGTCATTAACAACAGATTGTTTTTCAGTAAAATTTTGTGCATGAACTGTAGTTTCTTGAGCAATTAATTGTTCTTTACGATCTTTTGTAGATGCTTTTTTACTATCTTTTTGTGTTTTTTTGTCTTTTGACGGTGCTGAGGTTTCAATAGAGGTTTTAGGATCTACATATCTAGGTTTTCCTTTACCTGTTGCTATTATTGTCATAAAACTAAACATCCATGAAATAGTTTATATAGCTAAGATTAATATAAAAATTTTGTACTCAAACATATATTAAATTATAGCTTATTTAAATTTTTTTATAAGTCTAGTTTTTAGCATAACTA
>CAKNAD010000013.1:23059-23639 GCA_929200515.1 Candidatus Gorgonimonas leptogorgiae
AACTAATGAGGCACAAAAAAAACCAATGACACTACCAGCAATAAAAAATAAAATACACACAAAATACAAACTTAAGTTATCAAAGTGATAATTTAAAAACGTAATATCTATTTTTTGACGGTTTTGCAACATAAAATTAGCAAATAATATTATTGCAACAATAACAGATAAAATATACACAATAAATTTTACTTTTTTATATAATTTAGTAAATAATATTAAAAACGATGTTTTTTTATCCATTTAATTATTACCAAGGTGTATCAAAGTTAAGTGTAGATAGCTAAAGTCGTGTATTAGTAGAAAACTAGTATACAATGAAGTAATAACGATTGAAATTATTAATTTATAATCAGGTTACCTATTGCTTATTTTAGAAGCGACAGCTACAGAGATATCTATACAGATGGCAGTTGGAAATGCGGGGTTTCAGTAAATAATTATAAGTTTTTATCCAAGGCAGTGTTTCGCAGGTTTAGTGCCGACTAAATCAAGAAATACTAATACAGGATAAAAGCTTAGAAGCCTTGCCTAAAAAGATTTACTTCATCGTTAAAACACTTTGAAATGCACTTTCATT
>CAKNAD010000014.1 GCA_929200515.1 Candidatus Gorgonimonas leptogorgiae
AAGAAGCTATGGCAGTAAGAGATAAAATAGAACTATTAAATACCAAAGCTTTTGGGCATTGATATGACTTCTGTAGGTCTATCATATGTCCTACTTGTAGATGCACTGGGTGTAGAGTTGTATACTATTCTGGTATTGTTTCCTATTACTAGTATTCCATCTTATTCTGTAGTTATGTTATTTAACCCTCTATTGAAATTATAACTACTGCTAAATTGGTTTTGCCTTGTATTGCCTTGAGTTGGCGATGATACAATGTTAGGAAAAAAGGGATAATATTCATTAAGTATAAAATCATTCTTGTGTTCAGCAAGATAAAGTTCATCCGTATAAGGATTATTCACCTGTTGTCTGGGAGAATAAGATGCATTCGCTACAGGGTTGTTATCCTGCTCTTCTTTACCTTGAATTTTATTTATGCAATTTTTTTGTAAATCCCAATTATCTTTAGGATACTGATTTGATAACTTTGGCTCAATTGTATGTTTTTTTATAGCTCTATTTATGATATTAGGAATATGTCTACTAGGAGTTTTAAGTCCTTCAACAGGATCTTCTGGTATAACTTTTCGACATGAAGGACATTTTTTAGGTGATTCAATCTGCGTATAACATATGACACATAATGAAACCTCGCAACATCTAACAAGTAAAAGCTTTTCATAAAGATCCATACAAACAATACATTCAAAATCTTTAATCTCATTTAATAATGCTAATTGGGTATTAAAATAATCCTTAGCTTCGCCTGTTTCATTTATATATGTAATGCTTCCTAGTGTTGGTGATATCATATTCTAATACTCCTATGTTATTTTATTTTTAGATTATCTTCATTTTTTATAAAAAAATAGTATCTAACCGCCATTTAATTTATACCTAATATTATTTTTTTTATTAAATTTTAATATAAAAGTAATAGACAGTGACTAAAGTAACTAGTTCTATATTAAAAATTATTTTTTCTGCTAACCAGATAACAATACTTGAGATAGTTTTTATAGCTTCACTTATGTTGCGCAAACAAAAAATTTTCTTTGCAAGGTGCAAGCAGTTCTGTGAGTTTAGTAAACTGTTCTCTATTATCTTTATAACTTGTGGTATAACTCACAACTAAACTCTCGGTAGCTCGACTTAATGCTACGTAAAGCAGGCGAATTGCTTCACGGTTGCCATACCAAGTGTTATAATTTTTTTCAATTGCTTGTGGAACCAATACAGTTTTAAATTCTAAACCTTTGGCACCGTGAATAGTACAAACTATAGCATCATAGTGTGCTGTATCTATTAAATCAGATTCTTGTAAAGTAAACAGTCTTTCAACTAAAGGATTTTTTTCGTTAACTAAATTATCAAATACACCACGATACTCATTAGTTATTAGCCAAGGAACTAATTTTTTCTGTATATCTTCTTCTGTTATTTCTAAACTGTTTTTTTTATACCAGTTTGGTTGTTGCTTGGCATATGCAAACCATTCGGTTAGTATATCTGCAAGTTCAACCTGTTTATCTCCTTCTACTAGTGCTTCTAGCATGCTATCAATATCTTGGTAATGCTTAATTACTTCAGTAAAAACATCTTGATATTCTGTTAATATGTTATCGATATTAGTAATTCTTTGTTGTAGCTGATTAATTATCTCAGTAACTAATATAACTAAATTATTCGCATTTTGTTTATGTTTTTTTAGTAAACCAAGCTCCTGAATTAAATATTCTGGCTTATATGATTTCATTCTTGGAAATAACCGTAATGACAAACTTAAGCTACTAAATTTATGGTCGTGTAATTTATAATAATAATCTAATAAGTCATAGTTATTTGTTTCTTGTTGTAAATTTAACCGTAATATACTGTAATTAAAACCATCATCATGACTGATTAACGGACAATCAGTAATAAATTTAAAAAATTCTTCTGCAACTACAGCAAAGCTAGATGCTGTTGCTATATCTTCTAAACTAATATTAGTAAATTTTTGGCTAGCTAAAAAATCATCTTTTAACTCAGAATAAGGTTCAAAATCTTGGTTAATACATTGCGAAAATTCAGCTGTAATTTTACCTTGTATAATTTTTACTGCTGTTAATTTAATAATTTTAGCATCAAGTTTATCACTAATTGTAATCGCATCAAAAAGAATAACACCTTGATTATTAAAGGCATTAATTAATAGTTTGATTGGGTAGTTGTCGGTGACACCTATACCTTGTGTTGGCGTAAGAATATCTGCTGGAGTTATTCCTTGTGCATTAATATGATTAACTATTTCCATAGCCTTAGATTTAGTCATTTTAGTTTTATTTTTAGCAAACCGATAAACTAGTCGCCACCAATCTTTAGTACTTTCGCTTTTGCGATAAATACGCAATAAACTAAGCCAGTCTTGAATCACAGCTTTGTTCATTAAGCCACTTCCCAAATAAATACAATTAAGACCTTGATTTTTAAGCTCATCATAATATTGTTTACATGCATTATTACTTCTTAATACAATAGCAACATTTTTTTTAGAAATTAATGGCATTTGTTTAACAAGCTGTATATTTTCAGCTAGTTCTTGTTCTTCATTTGTATATTCAATTAAATGCTGTTGCTTTTCTGTATTAGTAATTGTTGTTTGCATTGCAGGTAACTGCCAGTGATACTGCCGGTAGCTATTTAATAAATTAATAATTTCTGCAGTTGAACGATAATTTTGCATTAAACTATGAGATTGATAGTTTTTAGTATTTTTATTAAATAAAGTTATACTAGCATTCCGAAAACTATATATTAATTGTTCTGGATCACCTGCAACTAAAAGATGAGTTTCTCGATGGCTTAGCTGCTTAATTATACCCCATTGTATTGGCGATAAATCCTGTACTTCATCTACCTGAATAAAATCTTGAGTTATCTTTTGCTGTATTAATTCTTGCAAACCTAAAAATAATATATCATCAAAATCTAAAGTTTTATAGTTAAACTTTGCCTGTTTAAATTGATTAAATACTTGCCATATTTTATTAGCTGTAATCATTTTATCATTATAGTGAAATTCTTCCATTGCGCTATAGATCAAATTAGGTATTTGATTTCTTAAAATTATTATTATATCATCTAGATTTATATTTAAATAGTCGTCTATCAATATCATATATACATAACAACTAAAAAATAAACTAGTAAATTTTTTTAAGTATTTCGGTTTTCCTCTTAGATAACACTTATTGCATAATGCAAACCATGTATCGTTAACTTTTACGTTGGAAGGTGTATCTTGAATATTTTTGATAATATTATCAAGAATTTCTGTGCGGTAGTAATCATCAAGAATACTGAAATTATTAAATTGCTTATTAAATGTTTCACTATCACGCAAAACATTTAAACAAAAACCATGAAAAGTACCAATAAAAGGATGGCGTTTTCCAATAACTTTTTTTACTCTATGGCGTAATTCTGTTGCCGCTTTATTAGTAAAGGTTAAGCACAATATTTGTTCTTCATCATACTTATTAATAGCTAGCTTAACTCTTTCGGTTAACACGCTAGTTTTGCCAGTTCCTGGAGGAGCTTGTAACAAATGCTTGCCAGTTGTTAATGCAATTATTTCTTGTTGAGCTTTATTAAGTTGTAGCTCTTGTGTTATTTGTTCCTGGCTGTCAAAATCTTTATTATCAAGAGATTGTTCGATTGTAGTTAAGATTGGTGTTTGTATTGCTGACTGTATTTGTAGCTGTTGTTCTAATTGCTTACATTTTTCTTCTAACTCATTTTTTTCCTGTTCTATCTGTTGCTTTTCAGCCTGTAATTCTTTTGTAAGGCTAGTATTTGTATGATCATCTGCTTTAATTTTTTCCTTTAATTCTAGCTTCTCCTGAGATAAAGCTAAAATTCTATTTTCTGCTTCTTTAAGTTGTGCTTTTTTTTCTTCATGTTTTTTAGCGGTTGTCCTGTCAATTTCAAGTGCTTGCTGATTTTTTTGTTCTAGTTGTTTGCACTGTTTTGCTAAAATATTTTTTTCTTGTTCTAATTGTTTGTATTGAGTTTCTAAAGCATTTTTTTCCTGTTCTATCTGTTGCTTTTCAGTCTGTAATTTTTTTGTAGTGCTAGTATTTTTATGATCATCTGCTATAATTTTTTTATTTAATTTTAGCTGGTTCTGAGATAAAGCTAAAATTTTATTTTCTGCTTCTTCAAGTTGTATTTTTTTCTCTTCATATTTTTTAGCAATTGTACTATCAATTTCAAGCGATTGCTGATTTTTTTGTTCTAGTTGTTGATACTGTTTTGCTAAAATATTTTTTTCTTGTTCTAATCGCTTGTATTGAGTTTCTAAAGCATTTTTTTCCTGTTCTATCTGTTGCTTTTCAGTCTGTAATTTTTTTGTAGTGCTAGTATTTTTATGATCATCTGCTATAATTTTTTTATTTAATTTTAGCTGGTTCTGAGATAAAGCTAAAATTTTATTTTCTGCTTCTTCAAGTTGTATTTTTTTCTCTTCATATTTTTTAGCAATTGTACTATCAATTTCAAGCGATTGCTGATTTTTTTGTTCTAGTTGTTGGTACTGTTTTTCTAGAATATTTTTTTCTTGTTTTAATCGCTTGCATTGAGCTTCTAAAGCATTTTTTTCCTGTTCTATCTGTTGCTTTTCAGTTTGTAATTTTTTTGTAATGCTAGTATTTGTATGATCATCTGCTATAATTTTTTTATTTAATTTTAGCTGGTTCTTCAATAAAGCTAAAATTTTATTTTCCGCTTTTTCAATTTGTACTTTTTTCTCTTCATGCTCTTTAGCAATTGTCCCATCAATTTCAAGTGCTTGCTGATTTTTTTGTTCTAGTTTTCTTCTAGGCAATATATTTATATCAAACACAATAGCAAGTATATTTTTTTTATAGATTTTTTTAATTAAATAATTAACTAATTTTGTGGCGCACTTAAATAGCTCTATTATATCTTTATCTGGATAAGGATTATTACCAATATAATGATGGCAGGCTTTATTGCCTGCCCAATGGATTTGATCTATAGCTTCACAAACATTAGGGGTAAACATTTTATTATAGTTATATTCATTTTTTAATTCCTGAATAGTTATTTTTTTATGTTTCAAACCAAAACATAATTTTAAAAAACCCTCACAAAACCGACGTAATTGAGTTGCAACTTTATTGTTATACCCGTCAATAAATAGCTTTTCAGCTTCATGAATATAATTAAATAAATCTGGATCTAAGTCTTTAAGAACTGAAAAATTAGATTGCATAACTACTTATAAATAAAATAATGTGTTAAATTTATTTGCTTACCTATTTATAAGTATAAATCATATTATTAATATAGGTTCTGCAGTTTGCATTTTTTGAAAAGCAATCAGGTATAACTGTGTTCAATATTTGACATCCTAGCATTTTTTTCATAAACAATTACTAAATTTAATGTTAAAAAATACTAAAACAACATACAAACTCAAAAATTTAGTGCTGTTTACTTATACACGTGGCAGATGAAAATGCTAAGTTTCAGGGTTAAAATGGTTCAATTCAAAGCAAAATACCTAGGAATGCAAGTGCATTTCTAGGTATTTTAACGATTAAGTAATATCAGATTACCAGCATATACAGCTTCAAATAGAAGCGGTATATGCTAGATAAAAACAATTTATTGTGGTATCATACGATTATATAAAACTTGGAAGCACTTAACAGCTAATTTAAATTATTATGAATAATATCCTTGATAAACACGGCTTCTTACAAAATGGTTCTGAATGGAATAGTACTATAGCAAAGCATATTGCTTTGCAATTAGGCATTAAATTAACTGAGCCTCATTGGGAAATCATTCACTTAATACGTGAGTTTTATCAATTGTATCAATTAGCACCATCGCAAAGGCCTTTAGTAAATTATATTACTAAAAAGCTAGGAAAAGAAAAAGGTACTAGTATCTATCTGATGAAATTATTTCTAGGTAGTCCTGCTATCAATATAGCTAAAATAGCCGGATTACCAAAACCAGATAATTGCTTTTAGTATAAAACAAATTGAAAATATTTATTGTAGTTGAGATACCAAATGAATTCTAACGATAAATTAAATAGAACTTTTGCTGTAGCTCCGATGATGGATTGGACAGATAAACACTGCAGGTTCTTTCATAGAATATTATCAAAAAATGCTTTATTGTATACAGAAATGATAACAACCGGAGCGTTAATTCATGGTGATACTGCTAAATTTTTACAGTATAACTTAGAAGAGCAACCTCTTGCCATACAGTTAGGTGGTTCAGATATCACAGAGTTAGCAATCTGTTCTAAACTAGCAGCGAAACATGGGTTTTCTGAAATTAATTTAAATGTAGGTTGTCCTAGTGATAGAGTGCAACGAGGTAAAATAGGTGCTTGCCTAATGGCGGAGCCGCAACATGTAGCTCAGTTAGTAAAAGCTATGAAAGATGCAGTTGATATTCCGGTTACTGTTAAGCACCGTATAGGTATAACCGGCAGATCTACATATAACGAGCTAGTTGAGTTTGTTGGTTTACTACATGAAGCTGGATGCGATGCCTTTATAGTTCATGCACGAGAAGCTATTCTTACTGGAATGTCACCTAAATTAAACAGACAAGTTCCACCATTAAAATATGACTGGGTTTATAATATTAAAAAAGCATTTCCGTCGGCTAACATTGTTATCAACGGAGGAATAGATAATATTGATGCTATAAAACAGCATTTGCAACAAGTAGATGGAGTAATGTTAGGCAGAGCAGCCTATAAAAACCCTTATATTTTAGCAGAAGTAGAAAAACAATTATTTCATAATGATGCTATAAGTAGAGCTAATGTTATTAATAAGATGATTCCGTATATACTATCAGAGATAAAAAATGGTGTTAAAATTAAGTATATAACAAAACATATGTTAGGCTTATTAAAAGGTATGCCTAAAGGCAGGTTATTTCGTATACAATTAGATCAACTACAAACATCGAAATATGATGATATCGCAAGTACTATTAAGGCTATCGAACAATTAGCTAATGATTATTGTCATCTTTAGCATGTATACACATTCTAGTTAAAGGTGTATATTAATATTTGTTAGAATGTTCTTGCAGAAAATAAATAGATTAACTAAAGTTAATCTACAGACTATCTTATTATAATAATTAAAAACGAAGATCCCCTTTATGAATTATAAAAATATTATAAATATTAGCTTATTGATTTTTAGTTTTTATCTTAATTATTCTTATGGCTATGATCTTTATCTTGGAACAAAGTATCATATTATGGTAGATAAAAAATTATCTGGAGTTATAAATACAGAATTTCAAATGCATCATGACGCAATGACAAAACAATACGACATATCTACATGTAATTATAAAATAACATTTTTTCAGCATAACCTAGTAAAAAACAACAATTTAGATTCTACTAAGAATATAAATCAAGATGTGCATTCAAATATTATAAGATATCAAAAAGAACAATCTTTTCTTACCGATAATTTAACCTATAAAAGTATTCTTCCATTAGAATGGGATTTTTTTAATTGTTTTCAAGCTATACAGAATGATTTAGAAAAAGTTAACAATTTAACTATTGATCTTGAATTTCAGCCAAGAGTAACACAAAAATCGATTATTTTTAAAATATGTGATTTATCATTTAATTTTTATCTATCTAATAGTCGAATAAATTTTTTAATTTTTAGTAATATTAAAAATGCCAATTTTATATCAATGAACCAATCAAAATATAATGAACAAGAAGTTTATGAAAATATATCATTGATAAGCAAGATTACCATATTAAATATAGCCTCAGTAAGTAACAACAATCTAGATAAATCTTTAAATAACAATAAACTTGAAACATCTAATAATCAATCTTACAACGGCAATACTATTTCTAGAAGTTCTAAGGTTATTAGTATGTCAGAGGATAAAACAGAAATAATAAATAAAAAACAGGCGAAAAAGAAAAGTACTCTTCATAAAAATAAAACTATGAATTCTATATCTAATTCTCGTAACGACCAAGATATTCTATCAATATTTAATAAGTACTGTAATACTAAAATTGATCAAAATTGTTTTTTCTTACTAGGTAAGGAGTTTATCAAATTTTTAGTAAAATCACTTAATAATATCAATAACATAGATAAAGACAATGCAATAATGCTAATAAATCCGCTTTCGCCAGCTTTTATTTTTAATAATAGTCGCATACCACAAATAAAAATGTTTAATATTTATATTTTATACCTTGATATAGAAGCTCTCGATGACAAAAAAGGCTTTATAGTTCATTTTTACCCTAAAGAAAACTTTCTAAATATTGATTTATGTACAATAAAAAAAAGATCTGACTTTGATTTCTTAACGCTATATATAGATGAAACTGAACATATACGTAATATTACGATAAAAGAAAACGAGCACATTATTGAATATGTATTAGATCCTTACTAACTATACGAGATAAAACCTCTATGTACAGCTTCAAGTAAAAAGAGTATATAGTTAAAGATGTAACTGTTAAAGGCTATATTTCAGGTTATATACAAATAGATTATTTTGTGCTATTATTCAACTAAATAGCCTTTAAATAATTTTTCTAGTAAGAAAAGAATCATGAGATCTAAAATTTTTACTCCAATGCGTATTATTAGCATTACATCAATAGTTTTGCTTGTTATATATTTTGTATATTTTAAGCCTAGGACACATAGATTTGCCGGGAGCACTATGGGTACTCGTTATAATGTCACCTATCAGGCACCTTGGTGGCAAGTAAAAAAACAACAGGCTATAAACGCAGTCCATAATGCTGTAACAGATATAGACCAAAGAATGTCTACATATAAATATAACTCTGAATTGATGCAATTTAACCGAGCTGAAATAGGCAAACCCTTTAAGCTCTCACAAGATATAGTAAAATTAATACAGACAGCAGATAAAATATCAGAAATATCTAATGGCGCCTATGATATAACAATAGGCCCTGTAGTTAACCTTTGGGGATTTGGCCCTAGTATAAAGCATTTAACACAAGAAGTAGATCCAAGCGATGAGAATATAGTAGATAATATAAAAAATATTGCAGATTTTACTAAACACAATCAGCCTCCACAACATGATGCTATACAAGCAGCTTTAAAAAAAGTAGGGTATAAATCAATAATTATTGATTCTAAAAATTCAACAGTAACTAAAACTAAAGATATATTTATTGATTTAAGCTCTATTGCTAAAGGATATGGAGTCGATCAAGCAGCATTAGCACTAGAAGCATTAGGAATTAATAATTACTCAGTAGAAATAGGCGGTGAAATTAGAGTTAAAGGTAAAAATCCTAGCGGTAAAAACTGGACTATAGCTATATTATCTCCAAAAATAGAAGCTAAAACCACATCAGCTATAATACATCTAAATAACCAAGCGATGGCTACTTCTGGAGACTATTTAAACTATTTTGAAATAGATGGAAAACGCTATTCTCATGCTATAAATCCTAATACAGGCTTTCCTAAAATATCAGACATTGCCGAGGTAACAGTTATAGCAGATGACACATTTTACGCAGATGCACTATCAACTATGTTTATGATGTTAGGAGATGAAATTGGTATTAAATTAGCAAATGATCATAATATACCAGTATACTTTATTAAATATACCGATGATAAAGAAGAAGGAATTGATGTGGTATATAGTAAGTGTTTTGCTCGATACCTACAAAATTAAAAGGAATTATTTATGTTTTTTCTTATAATTTTTGTAATCTTTCTTTTATATATTATTGCCATGTCTATAGGTGTTATTGTTAGTAATAAGCCAATAAAGGGGTCATGTGGCGGTTTACAACAAGCAGGATTAAAAGGCAAATGTTCTATTTGTGGAGCAAAACTAAATAACAAGAAAGATTGCAAGCAAATAGATAATAATTACTAAAGGATAAGATTATGTCGGTTATAAAATTTGATATAGTAATAATAGGAACAGGCCCAGCTGGAGAGGGTGCTGCAATGCATGCTGTTAAGGATGGGAAAAAAGTTGCTGTTATAGAGTTTAAGCCTCAGGTTGGCGGTAATTGCACACATTTAGGAACGATTCCATCCAAAACCTTACGCCATTGTGTTAAACAAACATTAGACTTTAATCTTAATCCTTTTTTTAGAAATATATCAGATCCTAAGTGGATTAACTACTCTCAAATACTTAAGCAAGCCGAACACGTAGTGCAACAGCAGTCATTATTAAGATTTAACTATTATTCATCTAATAGAATTAAAGTATTTTTTGGTGAAGCTCAAATAGTTGATAAACACACAGTTAAAGTTACTGCTCCTAAAGGAAATACCGATCAGCTTATTGCAGATAAAATAATTATTGCAACAGGGGCTAAGCCATATAGACCAACAGATATTAATTTTAGCCATAAAAATATATTTGATAGCGATACCATTTTAACTATGGATAAAACCCCTAGAAGAATGATAATTTATGGTGCTGGTGTTGTAGGCTGTGAATATGCCTCAATTTTTTCTGCTTTGGGAATTAAAGTTGACTTAATTAATACTAGAAATAGGCTATTATCATTTCTAGATATGGAAATTTCTGATGCTCTAAGTTATCAGTTAAGAAAAGGCAATGTAATTATTAGGCATAATGAAATCTATGAAAAGGTAATAACTACTGACAAATCGGTAACAGTTAAATTAAAATCAGGAAAATCTATCACCGCAGATGTACTGTTATGGGCAAATGGTAGAACAGGTGATTATGATAAGCTAAATCTAGATAACGTAGGCATTAAAGCAGATAAAAGAGGCTACATACCTGTTAACAAGCATTACCAAACATCATGTAGTAATATTTATGCAGTGGGAGATATAATAGGCTGGCCAAGCTTAGCAAGTGCCGCTAATGCTCAAGGTCGTTCTGTAGCTGCTTATATCAATGGCACTAAAAATTGGCTTTATGTAAGCGAAATACCTACTGGAATCTACACTATACCCGAAATTAGCTCTTTAGGTTATACTGAAGAACAACTTACCCAAGAAGCAATACCTTATGAAGTAGGAAAAGCTTTTTTTTCTAATATCGCCCGTGCTCAAATTACTGGTGAAGTAGTTGGTATGTTAAAAATTTTATTTCATCGAGAAACTCTAAAAATTTTAGGAATTCATTGCTTTGGCGACCAAGCCTCAGAAATAATACATATAGGTCATATTGCGATGTCAGCTACTGGTAAAAGTAATAATATCAACTGCTTTGTATCTACCACTTTTAATTATCCTACTATGGCAGAAGCATATAGAATTGCAGCTTTAGATGGCCTTAATCGAATAAATAACTAACATTTAATACTTTTTGATAAAAAACTACACATCTTTAAGTCATATACACTTAACAAATGAAAGCGCTAGATTCTAGAGATAAGTAAATGGCTGAATTCAAAACAAAATACCGCAGGAATGCAAGTGTATTTCTAGGTGTTTTAACAGCTGAAGTAAATCTTTTTAGTAGCCTCCAGAGAGCAAGGTTCCTAAGCTTTCTGAAAACTCGCATTTCCAACTGATAAATATTTTTTTCTGTTGTGAACTAATATTATAAAGTAGTGTCAAAAATGTACTTGCTACAAACAGGATAAAAATAAAAAATATTCACGAGGAGATTTTATGCAACCCAGCCACATTATCCAAACAAGTCTTAATGCAACTAATTATAATATACAACCAAATTTAGTTGATGCAACTAATGTAGTAGATGATAATGCAGAGCATTTATCTTCTGAAGTATTTATAAATAAACTCAAAGACAAAGTGCGCTTTCCATCTCAAGTTATAATTGATGACGATGTTGATATTAATGTTAATATTGATAGTGATATAGACTTAGTATTTCCAGAAACATGTACAGTAAAAGGTAATTTTACTATACTAAACGCTTTTGGAAAAATTAAACTACCTAAAAATTTAATAGTCACAGGTAACCTAAATATCGCAATGTGCTCGCAATTAGAAGAACTACCACAAAAAATAGAGGTTAACGGAGAACTAAGTATTTTCTCTAACCGTAGCTTAAAAACATTCACTCAACAATTAACTGTTGGTAAGAAAGCAGCAATACAGATTTGCCCGAAACTTAAAGTGATAGATGGCTTAGTTAATATTGGTGGTGACTTAAATATTTCTGGTTCAGGGGTTGAGATGATAGGTGGTAATTTTACAGTTAATGATAGTGTAGTATTTATGGGTCTAGCTGAATTAACTAGCATAGAAGGAATATGGAAGGTTTCAAAAGATTTTGATGTTTCCCAGTGTCAAAAATTGCAGACTATTAAAGGTAATTTCCAATCTGTCAATGCAAATAATCTTACTAATACAGACAATAACTTAAAAGTAATGATTAATAGTTGCAATCAATTAATTGAAATATCAGCTAGCATAGTTGCTAAAAACATAACCATTTCGTCCTGTCCAGTTCTTAATAGCATAACCGGTGGATTAAATGTAATAGATGAATTATATCTTGCTTATTGTACCTCATTAACGGATATTTCAGCGACAAATACTAGAAAACTGCATCTTCGGGAATGTAATAATTTACTCGAATTATCTTCTTCCATAAGAATAATCCGTGAGTTGTCGGTGATACAATGTAATGGGTTAATGAGTATACCTAATATTATCTTTAGCTTATCTGATCCACAAATGTTTAGCGCATATTTTCATAATGTCAATTCTCATAACTTGTTAAATAACTTAGCTAATCAAAATATAGAGCCATCTACAAATATAGCGACTATTTTACAAGTATTAACAGACGCGTTAGAAGGGCGATATAATGCTCGATTTCTAATAGAGCAACCAAATTTAGCCAATCGGTGGTTAGTACGAACATATAATACAAGCATGTTATCATTAGTAGAGTTAACAAATTCTTGGAACTCTAAGTTAGAAGATCAGCAGCTTCCTAATCTAATACTAAACAACAATGAACAACAGTTATTAAGAAGATTTTTGGATAAAACATTAGACATAAACACAAAATTCTCTTATGTTTCAACTAAATATTTAGCACAACGTATATTTCAGTTATTTATGGTGATTAAGCAACAACCTAATATTAAACCTGTTATATTCAATATAATAGAAGAAGGGCTTACATCATGTACTGATAGAGTTGTACAAACATTAACAACGATTGAATTAAAATATATAGTTAATAATTTAATAGAAAAAGCTAAAAATGAAGGGAAAGATGTAGAGCAAGAACTACGTTTATTAGGTAAACAATTTTTTAATTTAGCTCAACTTATGAATTATGTTACCAATTATTTAAACGGCAAAACAGGTGAAGATGAAATTGAAGTTATGCTAGCTTTTGAAACTAAATTAGCAGAAAAACTTAATTTGCCCATATCTGCACCAGAAATGTGCTTTCCAAATACTTATACCATTAAATTTGATGATATAAAAAGTGCCTGTGACTATGTTTTAGCTCAAAATACCGAAGAAAAAATAACTGAGTTTTTAGCAAGCTGGGAACCTTTAGATGTCTATAACAGACCAAAAAATATTATTGCTTATACTGATTTAACTTTTTTAGAAACTGAAAAAAAGAATTGTATTATTTCTTTCGAAAAAACAAAGCAAATGGTTTATTTAAATGATAATTGCTACGATTATCAGAAGTTATGTCAATGGTATATTACAGTCGGTAATGAAGACCCAGTTACCAGACTGAAGTTTAGTTGGAAAAATGTTTATAGAATAGATCAACCAGTTACAACTGAAAAATTTTAATTTATAATTAGCTTTTAAACAAGGTGACTACTTGTTTAAAAGCCCAAAATCACGTGTTTTCAAGTAGAAAGTGTACATACAAGGACGTACAAAATGCTTCAAGGATTATCAAGAAACTTATTTTCTAAATTTAAGTGTTATACTCCTCAATTAACTGAAGAAAGTGAAGGAGAGACTACAATAAAACAACAGGGATTAACTAAAAATATTAGTTTAGCTAATACTACATCAGCGGATACTTTATTACTATGGGCAACTAAAGCCGAGTCGTTACTTTATACACAAAAACAATTAAGTGAACGCAATATATATACAATATATCGAATACCTTTCGTTAAAGAACCTAAAGCAGATAAAATTTTTACCCAATTGCAAGATTTTCATAAATTACTATCAGTGGCAGAACAGAACCAGAATAATTTTAATATTTATTGTATACCAAGCAGGATGAATATTATTCCTAAAACCAGCCTAAATAAAAAAATTCTAATACATGAAAGCTTAGATCAATTTAATCAACAAGACTTACTAAACTCAACTTGGTTTTTTCGTACAAAAAAATCATATACCAGTAAACCAGAAACAACTCAAGCTCGCATTAGTATTTGTAGCTCTTCTAAAAGCTATAAACAACTTATAGATATACTATCTAATTTAATGCACCTTGATCATGAGTTAAATAAGATAATATTACAAGCTAAGATATTAGGACCAGGTGAAAGACACTTGTCTATAGAAACTGCTATTTTATATCTTAACCATGAAGAATTAAATAAAGAGTCACTACGTAAATTACAACAAATACTACAGCCTTTAGATGATGGCTATGGTAAAATCATTCCATTTGGAATGCATCCGTTTACATCTTGTGCAGGATACGGCGAGCAAAGTTTTGAATCTCAAGATAATGGTTACAGTTTTGGATATTTGCGGAGTAATATAATATTTTCGGCGATAGCTAATAGATGTATCAATCCTAAGATGTCTTTAGCAGAAACACTTAAAAAAGAATGCTCTAACAATGATCTAGATCTATCTCATCCAGCTTTTTGTAGTGGTAATTATGATAAACTTCATATTTAGCCTATTTAGAAGGTGTGTATACACCTTCTTCTAGAGAAATCTTAACTATCTTCTTGATTTATTGCATTAAATTGTTTACCAAGAGACTTAACAGATGCAATCCAAACAACAAAAAAAATTAACGAAATAGCCGCTATATAAGGGGCTGAAACTGCTAAACTGCCAAAAATAACTATTAATATTTGTTGTATTATTGAACCTGTAGATTTCCCGGTAGGATTACCTATAACATCTACTGCTGCTTTACCTTTAACTTTAGCTTCGGGATCTAACGGTATATAAGTCATTTCTTTAGTTGGATCAAATAAAGAATACTTAGTAGATTTACTAAATATGTTTTGTAGAGCACCTAAAAGAACAATCAAAAATATATAGCTAATACCCATATCACCAAAAAGCGTAGCGATGTAACCATCTTTAGTTAATACTACCGTAAAAAAGCATGCACCTGTAACCAACAAAACTATTGGAGTCATCAAAGCAGCTATAGTCCAGCCAAATCTTCTAATTAAATTATTAGTAACAAATAGCATCATAAACATAGTTAGAAATCCTGTACAGGTAGAAAATAATCCCATAAATTTATTATAATCATTAGGATTAGGGTACTGCATACGCAAATGATTCTTCCATGTTACTTCCACCATATTAATACATACTCCGTATGAAACTACTATGAGAGCGATACAGATTAAATATTTTGAGTTAACTATGTGAAAAAAACTTTCTTTTATAGATAGCGATAAATGTTTTTTTTCTGCTTTATTAGCAGTGTTTTTATAAACGACATGTTTATTAATCCACCAAAATATTAGCATAATTAAAAAACCACTTATAGTAATAACAGATGTCATAAATTCTAAAGATTGCTGCCATGGATCAACTCCCGCAGGGGTGTTTTCTCTTACTTTACAAGCAAAATATACAAAAATACCCGCAGATGGTAATGCTAAATTTCCTATTAATCCAAATAATGCATAAAATCTTTTAGATTCTTTAACCGTATTAATTTGATTAGCAAACCCCCAAAATAATAAAGATAAACAAACACTACCCCATAGTTCAGACATCACATAAAATAATGTATAGGTCCAATTGCGAATAACCGCTATTAATCCAGCTAAACCTACCGGCAAGTGTTCGGTTAAATAATCAGCTAGTTTTATTAGATGTAATTGTTCTTTATACGGATGAATAATAAAAGTAAAAGAAAAAAAGAACCCAATAAATATAGATATAACTAAATAAAATAGACCCTGTCTAGTCATATAATTACTCATATAACTATAAAAAATAGTAAAAAAAATTGCAAATGGAACATTAACCCATAGTTTTAAAAATGGAATTATTTCAGCTCCAGAGTTAGAAGCTGTTACTACTAAGGTATCTTTAGTATCTCTCAATACCGTGTAGTTAAAGAGTATAAGATAAAACATCAACATCATGGGAATAACTTTTTTAAGCTCTGCACCATATACAGGCCAAAATCTTTGTCTCCACGTAGTTTTTTGTTTATTAGTTTTCATTTTAGATACTCTGATTAAATAACATCTTATTATAATAAGCAACTAGTTTTTATTTTTAAAATTAGTGCTAATCTGTAAACAAATAACTACAATTAATAAATTTATTTGTTTACTTTGTTTAATATATATTATTTCCAATCTGGTATTCAATATAAATATTTAAAAGAAGCATTTCGGTAGCTAAATAAACGAAGGTTTGACAACACAACTTGATAATACTATTATTACTTGTATCGTTATTTAATAATAATATACAGTTATTTTGTGCAATAAAAACTATAAGACATTAATATTTTTAAAACATAATAGCGAAATAAATAACAATAATATAATCTTAATTGTGATACTTTAAAATATATTTGGTAATGCAAGTTTTCAGCAAGTGATTATAAGTTTTTAGCTAGGGCAGTATTTTGCCTAGAATTAAACCATTTACTTAGCCATGAAACCTAGCATTTTTATCTACCAAGGTATAAAAGGCATCTCATCAGTTACATTTTTAACTTTTAACATACAATAATACAAAGGAACAACTATGGATTTTTCAATCGTAAAAGAAAATTGCTATATAAAATGCATAAAAAAAAATTTAACCACAAATGAAACTAATACATTACAAATAAACATACCATGTTTTGTAGGGTTCTCTTGTATTGTTGCTAATATATGTTGTTATGCCAAACCTTTAATTTGTTATGGGTTTCCTCAGGGTGTTATCGCAAGCCATTGCATAATTGAGACATTCGTAGAAGAAAAATTTATAATCTATGGACACAACACAACGGTAAATAATCAAGAGCAAATTATAGCAACTCAACCTACAAGTAATAACTTATCCCTAGATACGGAAAATACTAGTGGTCTTCGTCATCGTTAATGTTGACTTGTCCTTGTTGTAATTTATTGCTAAAATACAGTGCGTTTAATTAAAAATAAATTCATAAATTTAGATAAAAAATATTGATTGATATATTATCTCAACACAAAAAGCATTGTTTCTTTGTTAAAAAATTAGATTCCCTTTGTTTAGTATTCTTTATATTGATAAATTTTAAAGCGTCGAACTCAGGTTAAAATACTAAATTGCATTTCTGCAGTATTTTGCCTTGAGAATTAAACCATTTTACTTAGCACTTAAATCTAGCATTTTCATCTGCTTCGAGTATACATGAAATTATTATCGTTACTATATATAGCCGTACAATTATGTAATAGTTTTATATTAAGTCAGACAAATTATAATAGTGTTATCTCTCAACTCTGGCTTAACTATACTATACCTATAAATTATATTAATAAAGCAGACATAAAAAATATTTTTTTTACTAATAACGATAACCTAATTATGTCTATTAACAATCAACCGGAAAATATACAAGGGGCATCTTTAGCGAATAATATTTTATTTTTAAATACCACCACTAAAATACCAATTAGTAATATTGGTAACCTTCACAAAATAAATGCTATTGATTTTAATAGCGATAGCAATAAACTTGCTTTTATTGATGATAGAACTAATATTTCTATGTATCAGCTGGATATTGATAATAAGTTTAAGAAATTACAGCAAATAACTGCATACGACCATAATGCAGTTGACCTTAGTATTAATTATGATTCTAGTGTTTTAGCAGTTGCTTATACTAATAACTCATTTATTTTTTATAATATTAACAACTCATTACAACCTATAACTAGCAAAATCACAAAATACATAAATATAACAAATTTAGATTTCTCACCTAATAAAAATTTTTTTGTTATTCAAGGAAAATATTTAAAACCAAAAATTGCTTTAAGATCTAAAGGTATTCTTTTTAATGTAACTGATTATAGCAACCCTAAACAAATAGAGGATTTTACTGATGTACGTATTGGCAACAAAGCAATTATAAGCCCGCTAAAACAACTAATAGTAACTTATGGTTATTCTAAATATCATGATCCTCGTATTACTGCTTATCATTGGCGGGGTATTGATACCATCAAATGGAACCTTGTTTATAATGATCCTAATAAAAAAATAATAGATTTCACAGTAGATACACATAAAAATATATTAGCTTATATTAGGGATGATAATTATGTTTATTTACTAGCAATGGATACCACTAAAGATTGTACAAATAATTACACCTACTTTTTTACTAATTATTATGGCAGAAAAAAAATATTAATAAATAAAGCTAGCTCTTTGGTATTTAATACAAAGACTACAAAACTTGCGATTTTAGGTAATAAAAGTTTACAAATTTATATACTGAATATACCTAAAAAAATAAAATTACCGCAATGGGCTATATGTTCGCAGGGTACTATAAATATTAGTACAACACAAATAGCTACAACTCCTTCTGTAGCTAATCGCAGTAATAGTAATCAATCTAGCATAGCTATAATTAATAATTTTTACTTATTAGTTGCTTCTATATTGTTATCCGTGAACTACATCGCCCTAAATATCGATGGTTTAGGGTGCGGAAGTTAAATCATTTTTAAAAACAATTCACTACTAATTTATCAATACTTAGTACAGCTTCTGCATTACCTAAGGTGTATAATATTATTTTTTATTAATAACACAAGAATAAACTTTATCAATTGTTTCTTTTGTTAAAAAACCACGAGATATCATACCTTTTACTAACTTAGTGCAGGGTTTTAAAGTCTGACTATAACTTCTCATCATATGTATAAAAATTTTTTGCTCACATGTTTTATGTCGTGAAATACCATCTTCATGTTGTAACTCTTTTAATACACTAGATTGTTCTTCCCACTTAATCTCTAGACAAATAATTTGTTCAATTTCACGTAAAACCTCTTGAAATTTATTTTGACCATTTTCATATCTATTACATGCTAGGTTCTTTAGCTTTGTTTCCCATTGCCCCCAATCCCATTTACTTGAATCTTTAGGGTTTGAAGCCCATGCTATTTCATTAGGACGTAGCTCAACTAGTTTAAGTTGACTTTCTCCATTGATATTATAATTAGCTATCATTCGTTCTATAAGCTCTTTCTTCACTTCACTTGCGGTCTTGATGCCTTCGCAATCATCACTCCAATAGCGACATTGTTCTGCTATTCTATCAACTTCTTCGTTTAAGCAAAATCCTACTAATTGAGGAAATTCATATGTAGTATTCGATGCTTCCATAATTTATGTAAAACCTTTTATAAGTTATTTGTTTATGAGAGTTAATAATAAAAAATATTAACCCATGTAATGAACAATTCCTTAGACTAATTTTATTTTTTTTTGTTCATTTTTTTCTATATAAAAATTAGGTGACTTTATAATCATTTACTAATAACTCGCGTCTTTAATATATTATATTTAGTTATTTTTTTCTCTTGTTTGGAGATATATATTTTACAATAATAGCTATAATAGCTATAGTTTCTATGCATGAGATAGCAATAAAACTACATGTTAACTGATTAAATTTACTAGGGCATTTACTATTAACCTGATAGTTATAATGCCTATCAAGTGCTTTTTTTATAGAAAAGTCTTTTCTATCTAAAGGAAAACCGCACAAATAATTATATGATGGAACGCCCGTAAGATGTACATTTTTTGTTTTTGTTAGGTTGTTAGCTGCATATAATGGAGTACTACAAATACCCGCATGAATTTTTTTTAAACTATTACTAAAAAATTCATCCCATGACGGGGCTTGTCTTAATGGCAATGCTTTAGAATTACCATTAATAATAATATTAGACCCTATCGACTCATTAGGGTCAGAAACATCAGTGTTTATGTTATCCGTTACCATATTAGAGCTTATAACAGCTTTTATATTATTATAGCCATCTGCATCAACCTTCAATGCATAATCACGATTACGCAACTGTTCTTGTTCAGAGTAAAAATAATTCGACTTAATATAATAAGGGGCTAATTTATGAGACAAAGCTTTAGCATCTTGTATATATAATAAAATACGTGGCTGTATAGAATTAGATGTTTTTTTTAATATAAAATAATTGTATTCTACTACTGCATTTGCATTCAACTTTAATGCGACTGTTTTAAATTGACCGCTTTTTTTACCATTACTTATTATCAGTGCTGAATATTTAATAACTACATCTGTAAAACTTCCTAGGTTATCAGAAGAAATTAATATTCCTGATGCAGATCCTGAAGTTTCAATCCAAGAATGACTAACAGTATTAAAATTTAGTTTTTTTTGTGTATGTTTAAAATCGATTAATGTATTTATATAATCTGCACCATGTAAACTACACCAACTAATAACAGAATCTTTGTCGTTATTACTATAAATAGTAGTTGTATAAGCATACAGATTGTTTATATTAGCTATAAATGCTTCGTTATAATCCCTAGCATCAATAGCTAAACCTGTTAATTTATTATTTCCTTGTAATTCTACCATAGAAAAATATTTTGTTTTATCAAAGAAAAAAGTTTTATTTGGCACTATATAAAAAAATTTATTTTCTCTACTAGATAACAAGCCTACACCTGGTTTTAACTTTAATGATTTATAGATTTTATATGGTTTTTTTTTTGAAGTATAAGCAACTATTAATAATTCATTAGGGCCCGAGTTGTCAACAGCATCATTAAGATTTTCATTTTCATAAAGTACTTTAACCTTGCTTTCATCGTATGCAGAGCAGGTAATAAAAAATTCACTTTCTTTATTATAATTATTGCAATAGGGGTGGATAATTCTATCTTGAATATTTGCATGACTGTTAATGATCAATAAATTTAATATAATCGCTATTATTAAATAATTCATTATTATATCTCTTTAATATTTTTTATACTAAACATCATCGCTTAGACTACATTTACCTAAACAACAATAGGCTCATAAAGTCAAAGCTATATTTTTACTTGACTTAATACTTGATGTTAAAACTTATAGCAACTTTATGTACAGTAAATTTATAGGTTATGCTATATCATTTCATATTTTCTTTTTTTTGTTACAGATAAACATTTTACAATAAGCGCTATAAGTGCTACCGTCTCGATACAAGATACAACAAGAAAACCATATGTGAAATTGTTAAATTTATTAGGACATTTACTATTACCCTGATGATTAGGATGAAATTCTTCTGGTATAGAAAAATTTTTTCTCAATAAAGGCAATCCACATAAATAATTATATGATGGCATACCTGTAAGATTTAGCTTTTCTGATCTTGTTAGGTTATTAACAGCATATAATGGGGCATTACAAACACCAGAACTAAACCCTAGTAAACTATTACTAAAAAATTCATTCCATGATGGAGCCATGCGTAATGGTAATGATTTAGAATTACCATTAATAAAAATTTTAGATCCTATAAACTCGTTAGGACTAACAATATCAGTATTTATGTTATCTGTAATCATATTAGAAGATATCATAGCTGATATATCATCATCAGTATCTGCACCAAGCCTTATTGCATAATCCAATTCACGAAATAACTTTTGTTCAGAATAAAAATAATTTGACCTAATGTAATTGTAGTAAGGATTTAATCGATCGACAGAAACTTTATTAGCTTCTATATATAATAATATACGTGGTTGAATTGCACTGTTTGTTTTTTTTAATATAAAATAATTATTTTCTATTGCTGTTGCTGTATTCGTATCACAACCTAATGCTACCACTTTAAATTGACTACTAGTTGTACCAGTACTAACAACCATAGCTGAGTTAGCAATAAACAAAACTAAAGAATTAACCTGACTACTTTCTAATTTATCATACATAGTTGATATACCTGATAAAGACCCTGAAGTTTCAATCCAAGAATGCTCAATACGATTAATACCTGTTGTTTTTAATTTAGGGTTAAAATATATTAGTGTGTTTATATAATCAGATCCATGCAAACTACACCAACTAATGAGAGAAGCTTTATCACTATTACTATAAATAGCAGTTGTGTAAACATACATGTTTTTTATATTAGATATCAATTCTTGATTATAATCTCTAGTATCAATGGCTAAACCTGTTAATTTATTATTTCCTTGTAATTTTACCATAGAAAAATATACATCTTCATCTAATAAAAATTTTTCACTAGGAATTATATAAAAAAATTTATTTTCTTTATTAGACAACAATCCTACACCTATTTTTAAATTTAATGCTTTCTTAATTTTATATGGTTTATTTTTAGAGTTATAAGGTATAATTAACAATTCATTAGGTTCAGAATTATCAACAGCTTCATTAATATCATCTTTCTCATTGAGTATTTTAACCTTAGTTTTATCATATACAGAACATGTAACAAAAAAGTAACTTTTTTTATTATAATTATAACAATACGGATGAATACTATCTTCTTTGATTTCTGCGTAACTTTTGATTATTAATAAATTTATTGCAATAAGTATATATAAAATTATAGAATTATTCATTGTTACACTCTGTTAATATTTTTTATAAAACAAAAAAATCTGATTATTATTGAAATTATAATTAACAATACTACTAACAGTTTCATAAGGCAACATATCCATCTTTTAACTCATTAAAAATTGCATTTGTTTTTTTAGAGTTTATATAGGTAGCAGATGAAAATGCTAGATTTCAGTGGCTAAATAAAAGATGCAAACAAACAACAGATAGATATCTATAAAAATCTTTTAGGGAACTTATTTACTAAAAAAAGATCTATAAAAAAGCTAGTAAAAATTAATTGCATAGCAAAAACAAAAATAGTTATAACTTTATTATAAGGAACATAGAAAATGAATTATCCTAATAGAATAGCTCCACCACCAACATATGAACAAGCAATAG
>CAKNAD010000015.1 GCA_929200515.1 Candidatus Gorgonimonas leptogorgiae
ATTCATTAATATCACATCCATAATCTAATAACACTTGCATACATTTTACAGAATTATGTTTTACAACTAGCAGCATCATTTGGTCAATTATATTTTTAACTTTATCTTCAGCACTACACCTTAGTAATAATAACAATATTTCTGAATTATTCTCTTGAATAGCTCTAAAGCATGGTTGATAGCGCTGTTCTTTTCTATAAATAATATTAGCACCGTTGTCTAATAAGTATAATATAAACTTAATTTCTGATTCCGAACATTGCTCACGATTACCTATTGCCATCTCCAGCGGAGTCATTCGTATACCTTTATTATTAAAATAATGGCTATTAATACTATAACCTTTATTTAGTAACATTTGCATACATTTTATAGAATTGTAATTTGCAGCCTTCAACATCATTTTATCAATCATATTTTTAAATATATCTTTAGTATCATAGCTAAATAATAATGATAGTGCTTCTACATTATCATGACTAATAGCTTCTAAACATGGTTGGCTACAATCATCTCCATAAGTAGGATCAGCTCCGTTTTCTAATAACAATCTCACCGCCGAATTATCTGCGTTACCATTCATTAGACTCCAAAATAACGGAGACTCACCATCCCACCCTTCAATTTTTGCACCATACTCTATAAGTAATTCAGCTATTTCTTTATTACCCTCCATAGCAGCTTGAGCTAATGCTGTGTAAAAACAAGTACTAACTTGAAAATTAGGATCTGCTCCTTGCTCTAGTAACAACTTAACAATATCATATTTATTTTCCATAACAGCTAGTGTTAAATTAGTATAAGGATTTCCAGACTCAAGACATTTAAAATGACCATCGATATTTGCTTTATATTTCAACAATAACTTTACTACTTCTAAGTTTCCACAGTTAATTGCACATTTCATAGGGTATGTATAATTTTCTTGTATCCACGCATTAGGATCTGCACCTTTTTTTAGCAACTCTGTAATTTTTTCTATTCCTAAATTATTTTTAATAGCACGGTACAACTCATTATTAAGCTCTCTACTATTTTGTATTTTTTTATCAGATAGCGAACTTAATAATACCGTGCTTTCATCACTATTTCCTTGTTCACTAGTATATCTTGGTGTTCTTGCAATTGTGGAGTTTTGACTTCTCGGTATGCATTGTGTAAATAAATTTGTAATATTTGTTAACATAATTATCCTTTAATTCCTATATTCCATATAGATAATTATATTTTTTATAAGTTCAACTGATTTACCACATGTATATATAAGGTGAGAATTTTTAGGTAATATCAGTGTTTATTTTATTTTTATATTAACTTTTTTATTAATAGTGTTGACATTAATAAAAAAAAACATACAATATAGAAATTAATCGATGGTGTGGCGAAACCCATCGGATTTTTAGTTGCATTTAATAACGTAATATGCGGGAATAGCTCAGTTGGTAGAGCACAACCTTGCCAAGGTTGGGGTCGCGAGTTCGAGTCTCGTTTCCCGCTCCATGTGGTTTTTGTTCATTGTGGCGAGTTAGCAAAGCGGCTATGCAGTGGACTGCAACTCCATTTAGACCGGTTCGACTCCGGTACTCGCCTCCAAGATTTTGATACAACAGTTATTATTCGGCCCGGGTGGTGGAATAGGTAGACACAAGGGACTTAAAATCCCTCGATCGAAAGATCGTGCCGGTTCGATTCCGGCTCCGGGCACCACTCCTTATAATAACCTCTTTGACTTTCTTTTATGGCTATTTTTTTACTGTAATAAACAATAACTCATCTTTGTGAATCATTCCTAAGTTTTCTCTAGCTATTTTTTCTATAATTTCATCATCAGACTGCAATTTAATCACTTGCATTGCAAGAATTTTATTTCTATCAGCTAACCTTTTATTGATTTCTATTATCCCTTCAAGCTGCTGCCTTAATTGCAATAATTTGTATATACTTGAATCACCTGCTAGCAAATTTAAATTTATATAAATCAAGATCATCACAGCAACAACAAAAATTATTTTTTGCATCATCTTATACCAATTTTGATTATCACATAATTACATCTCTTATACCGCTAATCTGATAGCTTAAATTAATATATGCAAATAACAACTACAGTTTTTTAGCTTGTTTTTCAAGAGCAACCACAGCTGGCAACTTTTTACCTTCTATAAACTCTAAAAAAGCACCACCGCCTGTTGAAATATAAGAAATATCATTCTCAATTTGATACTTTTCTATTGCGGCAAGAGTATCACCACCTCCTGCTATAGAAAAAGCTTCGCTATCAGATATAGCCTTTGCTACTGCCTCGGTTCCTTTTGCAAAATTATCTATCTCAAAAATACCTACAGGACCATTCCATACAATAGTTTTACTATCAATAAAAATATCCGCGATCTTTTTTTGAGTGATAGGACCTATATCTACAATAATCTCATCATCTTCTACTTCATTTATTAAGCATATTCTTGTTGTGGCGTTATCAGTAATTTCTTTAACGCATAACACATCTTCAGGTATTAATATATTTTTTGTTTGCAATAACTCTTTCGCAGTATTTAACTGATTTTTTTCTACTAATGATTTACCAATATTGTACCCTGCTGCTGCAATAAAAGTATTTGCTATACCTCCAGCAGGAATTAAATGATCACATAATTTTATTAGAGATTTTAACACTGCCAGCTTTGTAGATACTTTTGAGCCACCAACTAAAGCAACCATTGGTCTGGTTGGTTGATCTATAAATTTATCTAAACAGTCTAGCTCTCTTATTAATAGTGGACCAGCACATGAAACATTAGCATACTCTGCCACACCACAAGTGGATGAATGAGCTCTATGTGCTACTGCAAATGCATCCATAACAAAGATATCGCATAAAGATGCCATACTTTTCGATAATTGAGTACTGTTTTCAGCTTCACCTTTATTAAAGCGAACATTCTCTAGCAGGACTACCTCTCCATCTTTTAATTTAACAGGGCTATTTTGCCAATCTTTTATTAATGGAATTGTTATATTTAATTGCTTTTGTAAATATTCAGCTACAGGTTGCAAAGAAAACTTAGAATCAAACTCACCTTCTTGAGGTCGTCCTAAATGCGAACATAAAATTAATTTTGCTCCAGACTTTATTGCTGTGCGTATTCCTGGTAGAGCTGCGTCAATTCTAGTTGTACTAGTTATCTTTCCTTGATTTATAGGTACATTAAAATCTTCTCGTATTAAAACATATTTACCTGATAGATCGATATCTGTCATTTTAACTATATTCATCAATAAGCTTCCTAAGCGTTGTAGCTGTACGTAATACAAATTTATATATAACTACTAATTACCTTGAATGAGTTTATGAAAGTTTAGCATTTTCAAACAAAACGTACACACTCTAAGCTAATCATTTAAATTAGTCTCAATTAATCTTTTAGTTTCGTTAAAAAGCTCTTGAGCATGTTGTTTTCCTATAAAACTTTCAACATATATTTTGTACATAGGCTCAGTACCAGAAATTCTTACCACAGACCATCCGTTTTTAGTAGTCCATTTTATACCGCCTATGGGCTGATTATTAGCTTTTGCAGTGGTTTCATATTTTGTAACTACGTCTCTTCCAAGAAATGCGGGAGTTATTTTAGAAAAATCAATTTTCTGAAATGCATTTAACTTATCGCAATTAATGGATATGCTATCGTTTATACCAGAAAAAACTCCATGCTGGTTTCCTAAATCTTGCCTGTATTCTTGTAGGTTTTTCCCTGTTACCGATAATATTTCAGCAGCAAGCAAATTCATAATAAGACCGTCTTTATCTGTACTCCAAGGTTGACCATTTTTTCTTAAAAATGTTCCCCCTGCACTTTCTTCACCACCAAAAGTCATTTTACCCTTAAAAAGCGGAGTAGCAAACCATTTACACCCTACTGGAAATTCATATACTTCTCTATTGTGACTACAAGCAACTGCAGATATTAAATCACTAGTAACTATACTTTTACCTACCATAGATTTAGATCGCCAGTTACCTCTACTTTTATGTAGATAGTCTATAACAACTGCTAAATAATCGTTCGTATGCAGTAACCCAGTTTGTGTAACTATTGCGTGCCGGTCGGCATCAGTATCGTTACCAAACGATAAATCATAATTTTTACGTTTTGCTATCATCCTTGACATTGACCAAGGAGATGAGCAGTCCATACGAATCTCTCCGTCTTTATCTACAGGCACAAAACTAAAATCTGGTGATGTTTTATCGCATATTATATCAATAGTTAACTTATATTTATCGATAATTCTTTGCCAAAATGCTATCGATGCACCGCCTAGAGGATCTACCCCAAAAGTCAAAGAGGATGCAGATATAGCTTCGATATTTAAAACCTGGTCTAATTCTTTTATATAAGCTCCTAGTAAATCTTGCTCTATCAACAATTGTTTAGATGAAGCTTGGACTCGAGATATTCTTTTTAGTTTGTGGGTTCTGCCAGCTAAATACTCATTAGCTCGGTTTTGTATCCATTCTGTAGTAGCAGTATCTGCTCCACCACCATGAAAAGGATTATATTTTAGACCACCATATTGTGGCGGATTATGCGACGGGGTAATTATAATGCCGTCTGCCTTGTTATTATTGTTTTTATTGTATGATAAAATTGCATGAGATATTACTGGAGTTGGAGTATAAGCATCAAAACCTTCAAAAATTACAGGGATATTATTTGCTGCAAAAATTTCTATGGCTACTTCTCGAGCAAAAACAGATAGGGCATGTGTATCTATGCCTAAAAATATAGGCCCGGTGATATTAGTTTTTAATCTAAAATCACAAATACTTTGGCATATAGCTAAAATATGATGCACATTGAAAGACCCTTCCGTAGATATCCCCCTATGACCTGAAGTACCAAATTTTACCCGTTGATTAATTATAGCATAATCAGGATTTATATTATAAAATGCATCGGAAAGCTTATTTATTTCATATTTCATATCATTTGGTTTCATTTGCGAGGTATATATAAAAGTGTAATCTCAGAAGCAACTTAAAAGATTGACTTAGATATAAAATACTACATCAATACTCTTAGATTTTAAAGCGTTTTAACTAATATCTTTATTTTAATTTACTATATTTTTTTACTTAAAAAGATAAACGTTTAAGTTGCTTGCAACATCTACTAATGCTGTGTAAAATAAAGATATGTGGCTTTTATCTTTTGTGTAACATACTTGCAAGAAGCAAACTAATTTTTGAAAATGTATCTTTAGATAGAAACTGTATATAAAAATATTAACAATAAAATGTTACCTATTATAACTAATCATGCCCGCAATGCAATATAAAAAGTATGGATTCATTCTATGGAAAAAATTATTAAACAAAGAAGTTACAATTTAAATAATTGTAACTTTCCTAGCGATACAAACAGCTTACTGGCCCGAATTTTTGCGGCACGAAATATTACTAATTTAGACGAAATAAGTTCTAAGTTAACACTCCTTGAAAAATATAATTCTTTAAAAGATATCAATATAGCATCTGAAATAATAGCTAAAGCAATATTAAACAATAAAAAAATCGTTATTGCTGG
Source organism: Candidatus Gorgonimonas leptogorgiae (assembly GCA_929200515.1). Lineage (GTDB taxonomy): Bacteria > Pseudomonadota > Gammaproteobacteria > Pseudomonadales > Endozoicomonadaceae > CAKMZJ01. Next base: position 5,589 of record CAKNAD010000015.1, read on the forward strand.
AGATTTCGACTGCGATGGCGCAACTAGTACAACAGTTGCTATATTGGCATTAAGAAAACTGAATGCAAATGTAGACTATATAGTTCCAAATAGAATAAAACTAGGATACGGTCTAACGCCTAAATTAGTAGATGAAGCTCATAAGCTAGGTGCTAATTTAATAATTACGGTAGATAACGGCATATCTAGCATCGAAGGCGTGCAACATGCTAAGAACTTAAATATTGAGGTAGTTGTTACTGACCATCATCTACCTAAAGGCGAATTACCAAATGCTGATGCAATAGTAAACCCTAACCAGCAAGGTTGCTTGTTTAAAAGTAAAAATATAGCCGGAGTTGGGGTTATTTTTTATACATTATGCGCGGTAAAAAACGCATTATTAACAGAAAATTATACTGCTGCTAACGACTTAAATATGGCCGAATATCTAGATTTAGTAGCAATTGGCACTATAGCTGACGTAGTTACTCTAGATAAAAATAATAGAATTTTAGTATCTCAAGGAATAGCACGAATAAGGCAAAATATATGTAGAGAAGGAATCAAGTCACTACTTAAGGTATGTAAAAAGGATATTAAAACAACAGACACAACAGATATTGGTTTTTATGTTGCCCCAAGAATAAATGCTGCTGGTCGTTTAAGTGACATGTCATTAAGTGTAGAACTTTTACTCAGTGATGATGCTGAAACTACCGATGATCTAGCTAATAAAATCCATGAACTAAATGACCAACGCCGTGATGTTGAAAAAGTAATGCTACAAGAAGCTTTAGAAATAGCAAACGATACACCAACTGATGCTAATGAACAACATGGCATAGTTTTATATAAGCAATCCTGGCATCAAGGAGTAATTGGTATTTTAGCATCAAGAATAAAAGAGAAATTTCATCGACCTACGATTATATTTTCTCAAGATAGTAATGACAACAATATTCTGAAAGCTTCCGCACGCTCCATAGAAGGCTATCATCTACAACAAGCTTTACTTAGAATTGACGAAGAAAATAAAAACTTATTACTTAGCTTTGGCGGTCACAGCATGGCAGCTGGCTTAAGTATTAATATAGATAACCTTGCTACCTTTACTGAAGTTTTTAATCTTGATGTAAAAAACAACCTAGATGACAGTTATGTTTCGCAAGTTATTTTAACTGATGGCGAGCTAGATACACAGCAAATATCTCTCAGCACTTATGATATGATAAAATCAGTAGCACCTTGGGGAAAAGACTTCCCTGAACCATGTTTTGAAGGAACATTTTTATTACATAGTAAAAGAATAATAAAAGATAAGCATTTAAGAGTTAGCTTACAAAGCATATGTGATTATAATAGATATTTTGATGGCTTTATGTTTAATGCAGATGTTGAAAAATGGAGCGATCACAAATTAGGAAAAGTGAAAATAGTTTATCAATTAGACAAAACCTCATTTCGCAATCAAGATGAATTAAAATTGAGAATAAACTATATAAGTCATTTACCAAATTAAATTATATAATTTTTAGGGATTTAAAATATGCCAACAAAAAGCAAGCATTTAAAATACAAAGATGCTGGTGTTGATATCAATAAGGGCAATGCTCTTGTAGAAGATATTAAAAATATAGCTAAAAAAACTAAAAGACCCGAAGTATTAGGTGGTATAGGTGGCTTTGGTGCTCTTTGTAAAATTCCTACAAATTATAAGAATCCCATATTGGTATCTAGCACAGACGGAGTGGGAACTAAACTTAAATTAGCTAGCACTTGCAATAACCATCATACAATTGGTATAGATTTAGTAGCAATGTGTGTGAATGATTTATTATCTAGTGGCGCAGAACCTTTATTCTTTTTAGATTACTTTGCAACTGGAAAATTAGATATTAGCCTTGCAAAACAAGTTATAGAAGGAATAGCAGAAGGCTGTAAACTAGCTGGCTGTGCTCTTATTGGTGGCGAAACTGCAGAAATGCCTGGTTTGTATACTAATACAGATTATGATTTAGCTGGTTTTTGTGTTGGTGTTGCCGAAGAAGATAACCTCTTAAAAAAATCATCCGTTAAAGATGGAGATATACTAATTGGTATCGCGTCAAGTGGTTTGCACTCAAATGGTTACTCATTAGTTAGAAAAATAATACATGATTATAACTTACCTTTAGATTATAAACTGTCGGGTAAAAAATTATCAGACTTGCTACTAGAACCAACTAAAATATATATCAAGTCGGTTTTAGGCTTGTTATCACAAAGTAAAATTAATGCTATCGCACATATAACAGGAGGCGGACTTACTGAAAACTTGCCTAGAGTGTTTAATGACAACCTGCAAGCATCAATACAAACTGCTAACTGGGACATTCCTGAAATTTTTACTTTTTTACAGAAACAGGCTAACATTGAAATGCACGAAATGTATCGTGTGTTTAACTGCGGGATCGGAATGGTATTAGTAGTTTCTAAAGAGCATAAAAAAGAAGTTTTATCGCACTTACAACAAAACCACGAAAAAGCTACAGTTATTGGTAGTATAGAAAACAAAACAAACGACGATGCAGTTGTTTTTTGTTAAACCATAGAGTTATATTTTATAATATATGAGCGTTATGCAAAATAACACAATAGTTGTACTAATATCAGGAACGGGAACAAATCTGCAAGCCTTAATTGATTCCCAAAAAAGGTATAAATATCAAATAGTCGCAGTAATATCTAATAATCCAAAAGCTCTAGGAATTGCAATCGCAAAAAAACATGGAATAAATAATTTTGTTGTTGATCATCGAAAATATCAAACTCGTGAGCTGTTTGAACTTGCCATGAGTGAAATAATAAACTCTTATAATCCTGCTTTAGTAGTATTAGCAGGTTTTATGAGAATTTTAGAACCACAATTTATTTCTCAATTTAATAACAGATTAATTAACATACACCCGTCGTTATTACCAAAATATAAAGGATTAAACACCCATAAAAGAGTACTAAGAAATAAAGACAAACAGCACGGCTGTACAGCACACCTAGTAATACCAGAATTAGACTGCGGTAGTAATATAGTACAAGCTACATTAGATATTCAGGAGCAAGAAACAGAAGACAGCTTAAATACTAGAGTAAAAAAAATGGAATATATTATTTATGCTTGGTGCGTTAAAATGTTAATCCAAAAGCGTATAACTATAAATAATAAAACTATTTTTTTAGATAGCAAAAAACTTCCTATTACTGGCTATACTGTTACTGAATTGTCATTGCATACAATAGATGATATTTAACAACATGCAACGAGATAATTTATACTTAATTGGCCCCATGGGTGCAGGTAAAACTACTTGTGGGGCTGAAATAGCAAAATCATTAAATTGGCAATTTATTGATATAGATCAAAAAATAGAGCAACATACTAACATGAGTATAAAATGTTTATTTGCTCAGTATGGCGAGCTATATTTCCGCCAACTAGAAACTAAAATATTAGAACAACTTAGCAAACAAAGACAACAGGTTATCAGCACTGGTGGCGGTATTGTTTTATCTCAATATAACTCTAAAGTTATGCATAATTCAGGAATAATATTTTATCTACAGTTAGGAGTAAATGCACAATACCAGAGAATTAAAAATTGTCAAAACAGACCATTATTAGCTAGCAATAAAAATATAATATCTAAACTGACACAACTAGCTAAACAACGCAACCATTTATATACGAGTATAGCCGACTATACTATAAACGCTTCTGCAAATAATTATAATAGCAAAATACTAGAATATTTTAACTTATACTTTTCATCTTATGATGCATGAAATAATTCAACAAAATATTAATAGTCTTAAAGCTAATAAAATGAATCTTCTAAACTAGATAAATTGAAGAGCATTTTGATTAATATACGTCTTCTACTTGAATAGCTATATGTTATATTGTAATATTGATAACTAACAATGCTTAATAAACTACGAAAAAACAAAAACACTTCGGTTAATTATTATTGGTGCTACTATGATAACAAAATGTATTTTCCCAGTAGCTGGATACGGCACAAGGTTTCTTCCTGCTACAAAATCAATGCCCAAAGAGATGCTCCCAGTTTTAAATAGACCGATTATAGAATATGGTGTTGAAGAATCTTTAAACTCTAATATTAAAGATATCTGCATGGTAACTGGCAGAGGAAAGAGAGCAATAGAAGATTACTTTGATATGAATTATGAGTTAGAAGTAAAATTAAAAGGAACATTAAAAGAAGAAAAACTAGACCCTATTAGAAAAATTATGAATAATTGTACTTTTTCTTATATAAGGCAAAGAAATATACGCGGACTAGGAGATGCAGTACTTACAGCAGAGCCTATAGTTGGAAAACAACCATTTGGTGTAATTTTAGCCGATGATTTGTGTGTTAACGAGTTAGGCGTATCTACTGTAATGCATGAAATGGTTAAAATATACCAAGAGTATCAATGTAGTGTTATTGCCGTTATAAAGGTTCCTGATAGCGATATTCACAGATATGGCATAGTGTCAGGTAAAAATATAAATAATTCAATTATGGAAATAAATTCTATAGTGGAAAAGCCACGAGCACATGAAGCTCCTAGTAATTGGGCTGTTGTTGGCAGGTATATTTTTACACCAGATATTTTTGATATATTAAGAAATACCTCAACAGGTGTTAATGGAGAAATCCAATTAACTGATGCTATTAGTCATCAACTTACCTCCAAAAAAGTTATTGCTTATAAATTTAAGGGTATCCGCTTTGATTGTGGATCCATAGACGGATTTGTTGCAGCCACAAATTATTTTCACAAAAAAAACCAAAAAAAACATACCAGCAATAAAAACAGTTATAACTTTTGTGAAACCTCTCAGAGTTAAAAAGGTAGCAAGTAATAGTGATATTATATTTGGTAGATTAACAAACTTGTGTCGTTTGTTAACCTGCAAATTTTTCATGTAGTATCACCAGTCGCTATATACACGAATTTATGAATACTAATAAATTCTATTTATCTAAAAAGAATGTTAGAGTTTTATAGAATACTTCTATATCGCTAATTGCTTTAATATGACTAGCAGTATCAGCTTTAGACAATGTATCTACTGTATTTGTAACTGTTAAATTAGTGTTATCAATTAAATTGAGCCTTGTAGCTATTTCGTCTAATTTTGTAAACCATTTATCTAGGTTGTGGCTGCTTTTTGTACCCTGATTTATAAATAAATCCTGTACTTTAATACCAACAGCAAGGGTAATATTAGGTTTAGATAAAAGAGATATAGCCACATTGACTGTAGATTTAGCAAAGTCTTTCGTATTATAGTTTGTTTTTATTTGGCTTTTGTAATCAAGGTTGTAAACGTCCCATAAGGCGCAAATATAGAAACAACTAATATCAAAAAAAACACTATTTATAAAGCTTTCTTTTGTAGGAAATTCACCTAAAACATACTCGTAAGATGTATATGTTTGATCTGGAAAAAATTTAACAGAAATTTTATTTTTATGGTCAAAGTTTTGAGACACTACACAATGCATATTTATTCCAAGTAATTGTGAAAGTGCATCTTTAGTGGAAAAGGCAGCTCTAAATAAATTTTTTGCCAACCAGTCTTTGTTTTCGTACTTTAAGAAAGTGTTACTTTCTGCATGGATTTTTAAGAAAAATTTTAGATGTTCTGTATTTAAATTTGCATTTTCTAATTTTGTAGACAGTTGATGCATTCTACTAAAGTTATCTTGTGCTTCAGGGGTATTGTTATAAATTCCTTCAATTAAATAATTTAATTTAAAATATAAATTTTTTATTGTGGCATCATCAGATGGTGTTTTTAGTTGTGATATTATTTTTTCTATTTTTGATAGAGAGTCTTCTCTTTCTGCTGTATTGGTAGATAATCCTGAGGGAGCTGTAGTAAAGAAGCCATTCTGTACCGGGGCTGTATTCTTTACATTAAAAAAACCTTGGCTTGGTTGTTGTGCATTAAGCGTAGGCCCAAAATTAAAGGCAGACGGAGCTGTAGGTTTCACAGGGTTGTTAAAAATAGATTTACTGGTATCTTGTTTTGGTGCTCCAAATATGGAGTTTCCAAAAGGATTTTGTGTTAAAATATTGTTATTCATATTGTTGTTACAACTATTATTGTTTAAAATGATTTTAATGTTATAGCTAAGTCTTGTTATAAGTTTTATTAGCTAGGTGTTTATAAAGACTTTCTTGCTTAGTCATTATAATTATTTTTAAGTAATTTGCAATACTTTTAGAAAAAGTATACTGCTTATTCTAGTATGTGGTATCTAATAATAAGAAAAATTTCTAGATGCGTTTATTAAAAGTTTTACCCGCCATATTTATCATCTTTGAATATATAATTATATTCCTAAATATCACTGCAAAAGATTTTAATTTCAACAAGTAAGTGTTTACTAAAATAAATCAATTTAAATTAAATTAGTCTTAATAATAAAAACAAACAAATAATATAGATTTTTTTTTTGTTTAATGCTATAATCCTGCGGATTTTGCATTTGCTTTTTAGTGAAGTATTTGCCTAATTATTTCGAATGCATCTAACCAATATGCTATTTTCACAATGCTGTTTTCACACAGTTAGGTTGATAAAGGAGAAATTATTTTGAATAATGAGGCAGTTTTAGCTCTTGAGGATGGGAGCCTGTTTTTTGGAAAGTCAATAGGTGCTTGCTGTGATGTTGGGGGCGAAGTGGTGTTTAATACATCAATTACAGGCTATCAAGAAATCTTAACCGATCCATCTTACGCTAAGCAAATGGTAGCATTAACTTACCCGCATATTGGCAACACAGGAATAAATAGTATAGATATAGAATCTCTTAATATCTATGCTAGTGCATTAATAATTAAAAACGAATCTATCATTCCAAGTAGCTGGCGTTCAGAGCAAACTTTAGGATCTTATTTGCAAAAAAATGGCATTCCTGCTATTGCTAATATAGATACTAGAAGGCTAACAAGGATTATAAGAAACAAAGGAGCAATGCGTGGCTGGATTTGCACAAAGCCAGACAGCAGCAAAGAAGAGTTAGTAGCTAATGCTCTAGAGCAGGTAAAAACGGTAAACAAGCTTACAAACCTAGATCTAGCTTCTAAGGTTAGTACTCAAAAAAGTTATAATTGGCAACAAAGCATTTGGGATGACACCACCAACAGTTATCCAAAAATAGCACAAAAGCAACTGCAACACCATGTTGTTGTATATGATTTTGGTGTTAAAAAAAATATTTTACGCATGTTAGTAGCAAGAGGATGTTATTTAACGGTGGTTCCCGCTACAACTACTGCTGAAGAAGTTTTAGCATTAAAACCTAAGGGGGTTTTATTGTCTAATGGTCCTGGGGATCCAGAACCTTGTAATTATGCAATAACTGCAATTAAGCAACTTTTGAAAAATAAAGTTCCTATGCTTGGGATTTGTTTAGGGCATCAGCTATTAGCTATTGCTAAAGGAGCAAAAACTGAAAAAATGAAATTTGGCCATCATGGTGCAAACCATCCAGTACAAGATTTAGCAACTAAAAAGGTTTTTATCTCTAGCCAAAATCATGGTTTTGCTGTAAAAGCAGAAACGCTACCAAAAGATGTAAAAGTAACACATACATCATTGTTTGATGGTAGTTTGCAAGGAATAGAGTGCATGAATAGCAGAGCTATAGGTTTTCAAGGGCATCCTGAAGCAAGTCCTGGTCCTCAAGAGCTAGATACAGTTTTTGATAAATTTATTACTTTTTTAACTTTTAAGTAATTATTATATCCTCAAGCGAGTAAAGTAATAATTGTAAAGGTATTATTAAGTTAGCATACCAAAAATAAACTCACTAAAATGCTAATTTAAAATTGATCTTATTTACAGTTTATACTTATCGTTAATTAAATATTGTAATGTTATTATTGCAATTAAGCAGATAAACGCAACATTAGGTGCCGCATGCCTAAACGAAATGATATTAAAACTATCCTAATTCTTGGAGCTGGTCCCATAGTGATCGGGCAAGCTTGTGAGTTTGATTATTCAGGAACTCAGGCTTGCAAAGCCTTAAAGGAAGAAGGCTATAGAGTTGTTTTAGTAAACTCTAATCCTGCTACAATCATGACTGATCCTGATTCAGCAGATGCTACATATATAGAGCCCTTACAATGGCAGATAATTACTAAGATTATTGAGAAAGAACGACCAAATGCCGTGCTACCTACTATGGGAGGGCAAACAGCTCTTAACTGTGCATTAGACCTCGATCGCCATGGTATTCTTAAGCAATATAATATTGAACTTATAGGTGCAAATAAACAAGCAATAGATAAAGCAGAAGATAGGCAACTGTTTGATGAAGTCATCAAAAAAATTGGCTTAGAAACTCCTAAAGCTGGAATTGCTCATAGCATGGAAGAAGCTTATAATGTTTTAGAAGAAGTAGGTTTTCCTTGTATTATTAGACCATCTTTTACTATGGGTGGCAGTGGTGGTGGAATTGCCTACAACAAAAAAGAGTTTGAAACTATTTGCACTAGAGGTCTAGATCTATCGCCTACTAACGAATTACTAATAGATGAATCTTTAATTGGTTGGAAAGAGTTTGAGTTAGAAGTTATTCGTGACCGTAATGACAATTGCATAGTTGTTTGTTCCATTGAAAATATTGATCCTATGGGAATACACACTGGAGACTCTATTACTGTTGCGCCAATTCAAACATTAACAGACAAAGAATATCAAAACATGCGTAATGCCTCTTTTGCAATTTTACGCGAAATAGGTATTGAAACAGGTGGTTCTAATGTTCAGTTTGGATTAAACCCTAAAGATGGTCGTATAGTAGTAATTGAAATGAACCCTAGGGTATCACGCTCTAGTGCTTTAGCATCAAAAGCTACTGGTTTTCCAATTGCTCGTATTGCTACTAAACTGTCTGTAGGCTATACCCTTGATGAACTTAGCAATGAAATCACTGGTGGCACTGTTCCTGCATCATTTGAGCCAACAATAGATTACGTAGTAACTAAAATACCTAGATTCGCTTTTGAAAAATTTCCACAAGCTAATGATAGGCTGACTACTCAAATGAAGTCTGTAGGTGAGGTAATGGCAATAGGTAGAAGCTTCCAAGAGTCATTACAAAAAGCTCTATGCAGTTTAGAAACTGGAGCCAATGGCTTTAATGAGATGGTAGATTTATCTACACCAGATGCATCTGCTATCATAAAAGCAGAAATGACTGAGCCAGGTCCAGACCGCATTTATTATGTAGCAGATGCCTTCAGGTTGGGAATGTCGCAAGAAGATATCTTTGCAGAAACCAACATTGACCCATGGTACTTAGCGCAAATTGAAGATATAATAAATGAAGAAAAAGCTATTAGCATACTAAGCATTAGCGAGTTGTCGTATGAATTATTATATCGTTTTAAGCAAAAAGGTTTTAGTGATGCACGAATTGCTAATTTAATGCAGCTTAGTGAAAACGAAATAAAAAACAAAAGACACCAGCTTAATGTTTTTCCTGTTTTCAAAAGAGTAGACACTTGTGCTGCTGAGTTTGAATCTAAAACTCCTTACATGTATTCAAGCTATGATGAAGAGTGCGAAAGTCAAGTTACAGATAACAAAAAAGTAGTTGTTATTGGTGGTGGTCCGAATAGAATTGGACAAGGAATAGAGTTTGATTATTGTTGTGTACATGCTGCTATGGCTGCACGCGATGAAGGCTATGAAACAATAATGATTAACTGCAATCCTGAAACTGTTTCTACCGATTTTGATACATCAGATAGACTCTATTTCGAACCAATAACGTTAGAAACTGTACTAGAGATAATTCGTATTGAAAACCCTTATGGCGTTATTGTTCATTATGGTGGGCAAACTCCATTAAAGCTGGCAGCAAAATTAGAGCAAGCAGGTGTTAAAATTTTAGGAACTAGCTCAGATTCAATAGATCAAGCTGAAGACAGAGAAAGATTTAAACAGCTAGCAATACAATTGCAATTGCACCAACCTGAAAACAGCACTGCAATTAGTAAAGATGATGCTTTAAAAAAAGCAGAAACCATTGGTTACCCTTTAGTTGTTAGACCATCTTATGTACTAGGTGGCAGGGCTATGGAAGTAGTTGCAGATGCGCATGAATTAACTCGTTATATGCAAGTGGCTGTACAAGTATCTAATGAATGCCCAGTGTTATTAGATAAATTTTTGAATCGTGCAGTTGAAGTTGATATAGACGCAATTTGTGATGGTAAGAATGTTTTTATCGGCGCTATTATGCAACATATTGAGCAAGCAGGAATTCATTCTGGAGATTCAAGTTGCGTATTACCGCCTTATAATTTGCTACCAAAACATCAAGATATTATCAGAAAGCAAGTAAAACAAATGGCCTTAGAGTTAAAAGTAGTAGGGCTGATGAACGTACAAATGGCAATTCAAGATGATGAAGTATATATAATAGAAGTAAATCCTCGTGCATCTAGAACTGTTCCATTTGTATCTAAATGTATAGGTATTTCTTTGGCAAAATTGTCAACTAAAGTTATGCTAGGTAAAACTTTAGAAGAGCTTAGTGTAAAACAAGAAATAATTCCTAAATTTATTAGCGTTAAAGAAGCTGTATTCCCGTTTAATAAGTTTCCGGAAGTGGATCCAATATTAGGACCTGAAATGAAATCTACCGGAGAGGTTATGGGAATAGGATCCAATTTTGCTGAAGCTTTTTATAAAGCTCAACTTGCTGAGAATATGGAATTGCCACGTTGCGGCAAAGCTATTTTATCAGTGAGAGATATTGATAAACCTTATATAGCTTCATTAGCAAGAATGCTATTACAAAATAATTTTGAATTATATGCGACACTAGGAACATCTAAAGTATTGCAACAGGCAGGGCTACCAGTGACAACTATTAATAAAGTTCACGAAGGCAGGCCTCATTTAGTAGACTTGATTGTAAATGGTGAAATCACTTTTATGATTAACACAACAGAAGGTCGAAAAGCAATTGAAGACTCTTGCATGATACGCCATAGTGCTTTAGAAAACAAAGTGCCTTATTCAACAACTATAGCCAGTGCAGAAGCTATTATTCAAGCGATCTCATTTGGCAAAGAAAATACTGTACGCAAATTACAAGATCTACATAAAGGAAATTAACATGCAACGTATTCCTATGACCGTAAATGGTGAAAAAGCTCTACGAGAAGAGCTAACTAATTTAAAAACTATCGAACGACCTAAAATATCACAAGATATTGCCTCTGCTAGAGAGCTTGGTGATTTAAAAGAAAATGCAGAATATCATGCAGCTAGAGAGCAACAAAGTTTTGTTGAAGGTAGGATCAATGAAATAGAAACTAAACTTTCTCTCGCGCAGGTGATAGATATAACTACTATACCTAATACTGGAAAAGTTATTTTTAGTTCCACTGTAACAGCTTTAAACCTAGAAGCTAATCAAGAAGTTCGTTATAAAATTGTTGGTGATGATGAAGCAGATATAAAAGAACAAACATTATCTGTAAATTCTCCTATAGCAAGGGCACTAATAGGTAAAGAAATTGGTGATATAGTAGCAGTTAAGACACCAACTGGGATAATTGAATATGAAATCATCGAAGTTAATCATATATAACTAGGATCTATCAGTAAAGATTAACAAGTACAAGAACTCTTAAATCGTACAATGGAATATGCAAATAAAGATTTTTGAGATATAGTACTTGTTAAAGTTCTAGCCTAAGTAACTATCTAGCCTAGTTTAAAAGGATTGAATTATGCCACGTACTATCATTAAAGAAAATGATTTAATACATAGCATTGAAGATGCATTACAGTTTATTTCTTATTATCATCCAGTAGATTTTATTAAAGCTGTTCATCAAGCTTATTTAAAAGAAGAGTCTCAGGCTGCAAAAGATGCTATGAAGCAAATTCTAATAAACTCTAGAATGTGTTTTTTAGGAAAAAGACCAGTATGCCAAGACACTGGAATTATAGTTGTTTTTATAGATATAGGCATGAATGTTACTATAGATAGCAATAAAAATATAGAAGCAATAATAAATGAGGGAGTCAGTAGAGCATATACTAATACAGATAACCCTTTACGTGCGTCAATAGTAGATGATCCAGCTGGTATCAGGAAAAATACTAAAGATAACACTCCAGCTGTAATTCATTCTAGACTAGTTGCTGGTAATAAAATTAATATAAAAATAGCAGCTAAAGGTGGCGGTTCTGAAAATAAATCTAATATGGCGATGTTAAACCCATCAGATAGCATAGTGGAATGGGTATTGAAAACAGTCCCTAAAATGGGTGCAGGTTGGTGTCCACCAGGTATTTTAGGAATAGGTATTGGTGGTACAGCAGAAAAGGCAGCCCTGTTAGCTAAAGAATCGTTAATGGATTCTATAGATATAGATGAGCTACGTAATAAAAAAAATCTTAATACTATCGAAAAATTGCGTTTAGAGATTATGGACGGTGTTAACAAACTTGGGATTGGTGCTCAAGGATTAGGCGGGTTGACTACGGTTTTAGATATAAAAATTAAAGATTATCCGACACATGCAGCTTCTCTTCCTGTGGTGATGATTCCTAATTGCGCTGCTACTAGACATACTCATTTTACCTTAGATGGCTCAGGTCCAGTCTATCAAAAGCCTCCTAAATTAAAAGATTACCCTATAATAGAAGACTCAACAGTTTCTAGTAATGTTAAGAAAATAAATGTTGACTCAGTTACTAAAGAAGAATTAAGCAGGTTACAGCCAGGAGATGTAGTTTTATTATCTGGAACTATATTTACAGGTAGGGACGCAGCTCATAAACGAATGTTAGAAATTCTAGATAGTGGTAAACAATTACCAGTAGATCTAAAAGGTAAATTAGTATATTATGTTGGTCCAGTTAATCCTGTAAATAATGAAGCTGTTGGACCAGCTGGTCCGACAACTGCAACTAGAATGGATAAATACACTGCTAGAATATTAGCTGAAACTGGTATTTTAGGAATGATCGGTAAAGCAGAAAGAGGCGACGAAGCTATAGAAGCTATTAAAAAGCATAAATCTATTTACTTTATTGCTGTAGGAGGGGCTGCTTATTTAGTATCAAAGGCAATAAAAAAAGCTGAAATTGTTGCTTTTGAAGATTTAGGAATGGAAGCTATATATAAATTTGAAATAGAAGATATGCCAGTAACTGTTGCAGTAAACTCTGAAGGTAAGTCTATTCATAAAATAGGACCAGATATCTGGAAAAAAAATATAGCCGAAAAACAAATTTTAACTATAAAATAAAAAAAATACACCTAATAAATGAAGATACGTTTTTTCAGCAAGAACTTTTTGGCTTATTAAAAAAATCTACTTCCTCGTTAAAATATCTTGAAATGCAACCAGCATTTCTGCGTTATTTTTCCTAGAATTAGATCTTTTTCTTTAGCCCTGAAACCTAGCATTTACATCTGCCATGTGTATAATTAAAACACTTTGAAATACAATTACATATCTTTAGTATTGTATTTTGAATTAGCTTCTGTTACTTACCCTTGAAATCTAGCATTTTCATCTGCTACCTATATGAAATATTCAAGGTAAATTTATTCTGTTATGAGCTAGAAGTTATTTGCTGCGGGAACTTTTCGGAAGTTACAAAGTCTTACATATATAAGTATAATAAATTTTATGAAGGTTTAAACATGGATATAAATATAGATTCTACTAGTTATGATCATCTTAATTCAACTGAAGTTAATAAAGGGGTACAATCTTCGTGTATTAGTTCAGCATCCACTAGCTCAACTCCGACATCTTTCAGTATTTTTCAAAGAATACCCTTGTTGTTTCCTCCTCTTCCTTATTCTGCAAAATACGTAAGACAAGACCAAGTAACAAATATAGCAGGTGCTATTACCAAAACAGAAACTCAAAGATTATTAGGCTTGCGTGGCAACGATGGTTTATTTGCTTGTAGAATAGCTGATGGTTGGTCAACCTCACCTATACAAAATGAAGATGGTAGAATTTTTTTAGCATCTAGAAGTATTTTAAGACTTAATAATATTACCATTTTTCGCAATAACCCTGCTACAACTAATGATTACAATCTAGCGAACTCAATGATAGGACCTAACCATTATTTTGGAGTCTTAGATAACACTCATAAATACTGTTGTACGCTACAATATAGCAATAAAGGTATTCCTGTTTTTGTAAAACAACAAACTAGTACTGAGCAAAAATTAGCTACTAATAGAATACCAGATCATTACATAAAAACTATAGATACAGTACAATGGATCAGCGGGAAAGAACAAAAAAATAACGGTTTATTTAACAAATATGAAAAAAAAATTAGTAAAGAGCAAGCACTTACAAAGGATTTAGGTAAGGTAATATTAGATATTCAACAATCTGAACTTATACTTCCTAAATTTGACGCTTGCTTGTTTGATTTATCGCCATTTGGTGCCAGATTAGTAACAAATAATCAACCTTTCAAAATAACACATGCAGAAGAAGATCCCATGGATGTTGTTACTTATCATTTCGGCAGAAACTATGCTGCAACAGCCGTACAAAAAGGAATGGGGCTGTTTTTAGAAACTCATAATTTCACTCAAATTATGTCGCCAATGACTAAAGACTCAGGAGGGTTTATTTGTCTTGCTAGATGGCAAGAAAAACAGCTACAGTTAATTGGTGTTGAGGTTCCTTATGGTTATTCTATAATTGTAGATAAAGGTACTATTCATGGAGATGCAACATTCATTGGTAGTTATCTTATGGCGATGACCGTCAACCATAAAACTATGGCTACAGCAGATGTAGTATTTTTAAGAAATACAAACGAAGAAAAATTAATGTTAAAACTAGAAAACAATAATATTAAAACCAGAGATTTATTCGCTACAGATATTAGCTACAATGATACAAACTTAAGGCCATTAGTAATTATCTCAGAAGGAAAGCATAAAAACAATTTTGATAATATTATCAAAAATAACAAAAAGATGTTAGATGACGCAGTTAAAACTGGTAGCTCTATAATTTACAACCCTTTCAATTCTGCGGAGTTAAAATTAAAATATATGAAATAATTATTTTAGTTGTTAGTTTATCATACTAGGTAAGTAAAAATATTTTCAATTGACTTTAAATAGCAATACATACATTATAATCATTTAATTTATTGGTATTGTAAAATCTATCCCTACCTCAAGGGCAAGAAAAACACGTATACGCAATAAATAAAAGCTACCAAAATAACAATAATTTAATTACTATTATAATAATAAGGTCGTATATGAAAAGTTTACTTACATTAATAATAATGCTGTTAATAATAAATTTTACTTACGCTATAGAAACTAATCAAGAAGCATCTAAAAAAAACTGGTATAATATCAACAATACTTTAGCATATAGGACAATAAAAAATTTACCAGAGTATCCAATTTTGTATTCTCAGGAAATAATATCAGACGCAAAAGATCGCTTACAAAAAATAAAACCTATTTTATTTGTCATAGCTACTAATTTACTTGTCAGGATATTTTTTAATTTAGATGTTAATGCGAATCTCATTGCTTATACATTTAAGTTTTTACTTTGTGATAGTTTTCTTACTCTAATTAAACCATCTATAGCGACAGATGAATTTTTGAATATTATCATGCTCTATATGCAAATATTTGCAGAAGTAGCTATAAGGAGTTATGTAATGGTAGAGAGCTATGGAAATATACCTACTAGATCTACCAGATTGCCCGCCCTAATTTCATTTTTTGCAACAAGCTGCATAATATGTAAAGACTTCCATAATCTAATTCAAAGTAAAGAATTACCTGATGCAATCGACAAACAAGATCCCAAAATGTCTTTATTAAATAAATTAGTAAAAAAAGAGGCACCTATGTTTTTATATTCATCTGAATATGTAATGGAAGCGTTAGATGATGATAGATATTTTATAAAAATTAATAAATGGGTAGCATCTCATAAAAATGATATATCTTTCTATAATCTTTTCAGTGCTGATGAAAATGGTCTTATGAATCAACAAGAATTTGCAAATAACAATCAAATAGTAAAAGCAAAAGAGAATTATTATATTATACCTAAAAAGCATAAAAGTTGTGTTAATCTTAAATTAAAATTAGAATTTTCTCATAAGTATAGTAAAGAAGTAATAAATAAAGAAAATATAATTGAAATATTAACTGAAGAAGGAAATTATATAATAGAAGCGAATAAAGAAATTGAAAATTATAAAATTTCAAAAGATTTACAAAATGATAAACATCAATATATAACAATAGTTAATCATCAAGGATCACATTACTTGTTGATAGGTTTACAGTTTCCTAGTAACAGCTGGAAAACAACATTTATTAATAAATTATTTTGGCCTGTTTTTTTTAAAGATATTCCATTTAATACAAATATGACTTTGACTATAAAATTACAAAATACTCAAGAAGTTATAGACATACTTGAAGATATAATAGCAAGTTTTCAAGAGTGCAACTCTAGAATGGGTATATTTAAATTAAAAAACATCAAAAAAGAAGAATTAGCTGAATTATGTAGAGTGACATGCTCCCCGATCTAAAGGACGGGGCTTCTTGATTAAACAAGTGCTTCCT
>CAKNAD010000016.1:0-20351 GCA_929200515.1 Candidatus Gorgonimonas leptogorgiae
GTGTTTCGTAGGTTATACATTTTTACCTGAAAATACACCTTTGCAGGTAAAAGGTGTGGTGTCGACCAAATTAAGAAATACCAACGCAGGATAAAAGCTTAGAAGCCTTCCCTCTAGGGCTATTAAAAATATCTACTTCATCGTTAAAACACTTTGAAATGCACTTGCATTCTGGCAGTATTTTAACTTGAATTAAACCATTTTATTTAGCCCTGAAACCTAGCATTTCCATCCGCCACGTGTATCTGTTTAATTAGGGTTGTTTTCTTCTAGATTTTTTAATAACTGTTGTGCTTCTTGTTGTTCATTTTCGGTTCCAGAAGTTATGATCTCGTTTAGGAGTTTTATAGCTTCAGGGTTATCCCCTATATCGATGTAGCCTTTAGCTAAGTCTAGTTTACTATTTTTCGATTTAAAGCTATTGTTTTTAGTCGTATCACTATTTGTATCTGAATCTTTGAATATCTCATCTACTGTAGATTTTGTTGATAATTCAGAATCTTCTAAAAATGAGAGGTCACTTGTTTCTTTTGGCGACATAGATATATCGGACATTATATCTTGCTTTTCAGCTGATATATCATCTGCATTATAATTTATATTATCTATACCCCAGCTATCTTCATCTTCAAGTGCTTTTTGAACAAATAGATTCGGAAATAGAGTTTTTAATGAATTTAATTTTGTGTTTAACTCACTATTGTTTAACTGTAAGCTGTTTGCCATCATTTTTCTTGCATTATCTTTGTCTTTGATATTGCAGTACAATTCGGTTAATTTAAAGTTTAAATCGGGATCTTCTGGTTTTATTGATAGAGCTTGATTTAATATAAGTATAGCTTTATGTGGTTCATCTTTGGCAATAAACTCTTCGGCTCTATTTATAGTATTTAAATTAGGAGCAACATTATTTTTATCTTGTGTCTCTTGATTAGTATTATTTGTAGCTTTAACCTGCGAATAATCATCGATTATTTCATCATTGTTTAACTCTGATTCTTGACTTTTCTTGTTGTCAGTTTTTTTGTACTTACGATACAATATAAACCCAAGACCACAAATTAATAAAATAATACCAAAAAGTGTATAAATATTCAGAAAAGAGTTATCTTTAATTACAGGAGGAGCTGGTTTTTTTGTTGCAAACATGTCTTTTATAGATGGTTTGTTCTGCTGAGTAGTTTTTTCATCAGAATCTGGATCTTTTTGTTGTTTAGTATTAACTAAGCTAGCTTCTTGTGTAGCTTCATAATTTGGAGGTCTATTATCTATAACTGTTTTATCTGGTTCATTTTTTTTTGTAGTTGTCACCTGAGCAACTGAATTAGTGATAGCTAATTCAGCATCTTTACTAGCATTAGTATCACTTTTAGAAGCGCTATCTGCCACAGTTGTATCTGAAGTTGTGTTCATAATTGCATTGCTTGTTGTTACCGCTATGTTTTTTCTAGAGGAAGACTTCTCTTTTGTTTGGCTATTATTTTTGTTTTTAATATCTGGTAATTTTAATATGTAACCTGCTTGTAACTTAGTTTTATCACCATCAATAAACGCATCCGGATTACTGTTAAAAATTAAATTTATTGATTGTCGTACACTTATTCCGTATTTTTCTGACACCATGTTAGCTATAGACCATAAAGTATCGCCTTTTTTTGTGCGATAAGAAGCATACTTGTTTTCCTTTGTCTTTGTATTTTGTATTCTTGTTGGCAGTTGTATAACTTTTTTATCAAGTGCGCTTTCTTCGGTTATGTTAGGAATTGGTGTTGTATTGTAAGGTGCTAATAAAAGAGAATACCCCTTTAAAATTCTGCCTTCTGGCCAATGTACCTCTATTAATAATTCTATGCTAGGATGCTGAATAGGATTATCTGTTGAGATAAAAATAACTTTATTATTTTTACTATTCGCTATTATCTCGCACTTGATGTCAGATAAAAAATTTGGCCGTTCTAAATTAGCTAATTTAAAATCATCTGCAGATGCTAAATTTGGTAATATTTCATTGGCTGTAAGATTATTGGCATTGAGTATTTCAATGCTAGCTTGAAGAGGCTGATTTAATGACGAATATAGTTTTAAATTGCCTAGCGTTAAACTAAAAGCACTAGAACAGAGGATGCATAAATATAAGGGATATGCTCTTAATATAAAATTTGCTATTAAATTTAGTAACATTAGATTTTTTATACTCCGTAGAAATACCAGATCCATATTTGTTTATATAAAAAATATACACTTTTTACTTGAAGTTTACATCTATTATTCAGGGTTAGAGCTGTTAAATACTATCAATACCTGCTTAATTTAGCACAACTTAGCTTGTCAAACTAGCACTTATATAAATAGTTCAAGACTTCTTTCTGAATACTGTGTCTTCATCTACGAAGCGTATATATCAAACCTTTAATTGAAACAATCGACATAAAATAATAAAAAGTTTACTTTAGTATAGTAATCTTTTACTAGTATATTTTCTACTTGAAAGCATATAAAAGCTAAAAAATAAATTAATAGTTTGATTTTTCCTTATAAAACCTTAGTTTTTATTATTTTAGCTACTATTAATATACGCATAATATTTTTTTTTACTAGCTGACCTTCTTCCCCTAGATATAAAATTCCAGCTATTATTGCAAATATTGCAACAATACTTGCATATAAGCATATAGTAAAGAAATTATTTGATATAAGAAGAAGGTATTGGTTAAAGATAAGACAGCCCACCACGCAAAAACATAATACCCATAATAACCAAGCAACCATTTTATATAAGCTAACTTTAATATTAATTTTTTTCAGTGAAAAAATAGAAATAACAACTAATAGCCAAGAACTGATACTAGTTGCTAGTGCAATACCTAGTAATCCTAAGTCAAATATAAAAATAAATGTATAATTAAGTGTTATATTACATAAAGTTGCCATTATTGTTCTTGCTACTATTAAATATATTCTATCTTGCACTACCAAAAAGCAGTCGATCGCACCAATAATAATAGTTGCGAGCAAACATGGAGAAAAATAAATTAGGGCATCAGCCACCATTTTGCAGTTACTTGCTGAAAACATACCTCGTTTTAATAAAAACTCTACTAATGGAATACGAGCAAAATACAGAAAAGTTATAATAGCAACAGAATAATAGGTAGCTAATGCAATAATTTTTTCTATTTGCTTCCAAGCATCGTTAATGTTTTTTTGTTCAGCGGTTACTGTAAATAACCCTAGAGATATATTTAACACAGCAGGGAATGTCATAACTATAGTAAAAGCATAACTTAAAGCAGATAGACAACCCTCAGTTAAATAAGAAGCAAATATTCTATCTGCAAACCCATTTATATAGCTAAAGCTTTGTAATATAAACACTCCTGGAGTTTTATAAAAATATTTTTTAAATATAGCAGTTGAAATCTGTTTAGTATAAGCTATTTGATATTTTCTAAATTGCCAAAACAAGTAGAAAAAACCAATTACAAAGCTTATGTTATATGACCAAATTAGCACATAAGGCTGAGCATGATATAGAATAAAAATTAATAAAGTTAAAAAAGCTATTATAAACATAGAGTGATTAATAGCGGAAAAATCTCTATGTGCACGCAAAAATGAGTTAATAGTTGCCATTGGCAAAGTGAGTAAGATAATTGGAATATAATAAAAGATACAATGTGCTAGAATGACAATTTTTTCTTCATTTAATCCAGCTAGCAAGTGCGATATTCTGTATCTGCCAAAATATACTACAATAGTTATAATCAAAGAAAACAAGGCTACAATCATAAAAATACTAGCAAAGTCTTTTTGATAACACAAATTTGCTTTAGATTTTTCTTGTACCAAAGTAGGAATTATCGATATTTCAATAACAGCAGCCCAAGACCCTACTAAAATACCTACTAGAGACGATGTCATATAAAATAAATCAGTTTGTAGCCCGAGTCCAAAAGTTGAAGCAATAACAACATGTTTAAAAAAGCTTAAGAAAACTCCTAAAGATTTCCAAATTACAGATGAAAATAATGATCTTAAAAAAGACTGTGGTTTTGAATACATATTAATACGACAATAATTTATTAAAATAAAAATATTTACTAAAAATTAAGATTTTAGGCTCTAAAATTACGAATTTTTAAATAAAAGGTATACAAAGGAGTTAAAATTAATTTATATTTATAATATAAGGTTATCAAATTATCACTAATAGTTTTTATTTTATTAAAATTACTATAAGAGTCAATATTATAAAGAATAAAAATAAACAAATAAATGCAAAACTGCTGGTATGACGCACAGTTAAATACATGTAATAATACACCAGTAGATACAAAACAACATTGTAACAATACTAATATTAAAAGAGATTTTTCCTGTGAAAAGCCATAATTTAGAATAATGTGATGTATATGACTTCGATCAGATTTTAATGGACTTCGTTTTTCTGTTATTCTTTTTAGTATGGTAGATACCATATCAATAATTGGTAAGCCTAAAATAAATAAAGCTGTTATTGGCTCAAAATTTATATAGTTAACAGAATTAGGTTGAGTAGCTAAAATAACTATCCAGCATAATAAAAAGCCTATAATCATAGAACCACAATCACCTAAAAACACACGACAAAAATTTTTTTTTACTTGTAAATTAAATAATAGAAAGGATAGTAAACCGCCACAGTATACTGATATTACCACATTTATTCTGTCGAAATTATTTATTATACTAGCACAACCACAAAAAGAACATATCGCCAATGATGCTGCTAATCCATGTATACCGTCAATCATATTTATTGAATTAATAATAGCTACTACTATTATAATAGTAAATACAGATGCAAACACTGAATCTAAATATATATTTCCAATATATAATAAATCTCCTAAGCTAATAATAAAAATTTTAGTATAAAAAACCATAATGCTAGCAATTATAATTTCTATTATAAATCTTAGTTTAACACTTAAGCCGTATTTATCATCTATTAATCCTGTTATTGCTAATATCCCAGTTTCAATTAATAATACCAGATAATCGCTGTCTATTTCACAACAAATAATTAGCAATATCGTAGTTGTTAAATATAAAGATATTCCGCCTGTAATAGGTATTTCACCTTCGTGTTTTTTATGATTGCAAGCTAGATCAACAAACCCCCATCTTTTTGCAATAGGATAAGTTGCTTTTATCAAGAAAAACATCATTACAAATGATGATATAAATAAATATATATACTTCATGCTCATAACATCAAAATATTATCTTTGTGCGTATAAAATATATTATATTTTTCTAAGGTCGATTTCTTTTTATACTTAAAATATAAAAATCAACTAAAAATTAATATATCTTCTACTTGAAGTGTAATTACATATTAAAACCAAATATTTATATATTTATGCAATAAGCTATTATTTTTATTATAATAAATTTTTAATTATATAGTTTGTTATTTTGAGAGTAATATTTTATTTGACACTTAAAATATGTCATATACCTAATATTAAGTATTTAACATAGCAAAAATGCTGTCTAATGTCTCATATTTTTTAGATTTTCTTTATAGAATCTTTTAATATATAATTTTTTGCATATTTTAAATACTGAAGTAGCTTACGTCATATTTTTTAAAGATGAATTTTAGTATCATAAAAAGCCACACATCCACATTTTTTGCTACCTGTATAGAGACGCTAATTATGTGGCAATTTGACGTTTGATTATTAGTGCTAGTGATAATAAACTAGTCCTGCTAATACTTCAATAATGAATCCTTTATATGTTGCACATTTACGCTAATTAGTTTCTTGTTTTAGTTTTTTAAAAGTAATTTATCTTGTCAGAGATGTATACACTTATGATCTAAATAACTTTATTCACGAGAGTAACATATAAAATTAAGATAGTACAGTACTATAAATTACGCTTTCTACTTGAATTTATTTTCCTAAAAGATAAACAACATTTAGCTCTAACAAATTTTTGAACATATAAAAAGCACACTAAATTTACTTACATTAACAGATTTAAGCAAGAAAAAAACACTACAAAAGGCAGTTATATTGATTGCTAGTTATAAACCTGGATTGTTTAACAATTATCTCCTTTGTAGAGTTTTCTTAATTTTAGCCTACCCATCAATGATAAAAAAACAAATGCGGTTTTTCATGAGTTAAGAAAACATAGGTGTATTGCCTCATGAAACTATCCGAAGTATTCACAATAAATAGAGTATATTGTTTTAATAGATATAATATTAATTATAATTTCTTCTTAAGTTATTTCTTTTATTATTAGTTTTTTTCTCATGAGCTAACCTGACTCTAATTGCTCTACCTGAAATCATTTCGCCATCCATTTTTTCTAATGCCGGTTTTAGTGCATCATCTATTTCAAAAGTAACAAAAGCAAACCCTCTTGATTTTCCTGTTACTGGTTCACGCATTAGAGCTATATCTTCTATTTCTCCAAAGTTTTCAAAGGCTCTTTCTAGATCTTGTTCATCTGCTCTATAAGATAAGTTACCTATATATAGTGTTTTATTTGCCATATTTATTCCTTATTAAAGTTTAATAAACAATAGTTTTTGTGTTTTTTGTTTAGATATATAAAAATAGCCATAAACAATATAAGTAGTATTGAGTTATAAAAATGGCGGAAAACCAGAAGTCAACACTAAAATGAATTAAGCTATTATAGATAGAATGTATTTTTCATATTAGTTATAAGCATACATACACAGTATTTTTGTATATAATAATATACGATAAAGTGTTTTATTGTGAATAAAGGCGTATTGCAAATTATAATTCCTCTTAATTTTATTCATAAATAAAAAGATAAAAATAATTTTAGATGGTTTTTTATTTGAGTATAGTATTATAAAAAATTAATAATGTTTTTAATATTATTATTCTCTGCATATAAATAAAATCCAAGTAAAATATTTTATTGTTGATTGATACTCAATAGCTTGTAGATTTTTTAACACCTTGTGAAATATAGTAGGTATTTGTAAGTTTCATAAAAAATAGTTTTTTAAATAAAGTTATTTTTGCTAGCATACAAATTTACTCATATCATATATTATTTTTTTATGGGCTTATACACCTTATACCTGAAAAAAGGTATTTTTAAGTAAAAAGTGTATTTTATTTAAAGCCCATGTATTTTAACTCAAGAGTTTATCCATCTTTAAGTAGATGTGTATAAACTTTCATTATAGTTATCTGCATTTAATTTTATGTTTTTAATTATATTTTTATGTTTTAAGATTTCTGATACCTACAAGATGAAAGTATAGTGTGATAAATAAAATAGTAGCAATAAAAAGATATATCTTTAAGTAAATATGTATCAATAAGATAAAAGTATATCACAAGTTAATTTAATTATAATTAAGGACTTGCATTATGGGATCTTATGATAAAGCACAATTATTAATTACTGGCGGAGCTGGGTATATTGGTAGCCATGCTTGCATAGAGTTTTTAAATTCTAGTTATGATATTGTCGTTATTGATAACCTATGTAATAGTAGCCAAGAATCTTTAAATCGTGTGCAAAAAATCACTAATAAATCTTTAAAGTTTATTTATGGCGATATTTGTGATGCTAATCTTCTTAAGAAAGTTTTTAGTGAATACAATTTTGATGCTGTGATTCATTTTGCAGGTCTAAAAGCAGTGGGTCAATCTGTAAATAAACCTATAGAATACTTTAATAATAATATTATAGGGACAATACATTTATTGCAAGCTATGCAAGATAGCAATGTAAAAAAAATAGTGTTTAGTTCATCCGCTACAGTATATGGGAGACCAGAAAAACTACCAATAAAAGAAACATTTCCCCGATCTGTAGCTAATCCATATGGAAGAACAAAGCTAATGATAGAAGATATGCTAACAGACTTGTGTGTCTCTGATGAGCTATGGCATGTTGCTCTATTGCGTTATTTTAATCCTGTAGGAGCACATATTTCAGGTTTGATAGGAGAAGATCCGCTCGATATACCTAACAATTTATTGCCTTATGTTTCTCAAGTTGCTCTTGGTAAATTAAAACGACTTAGTATTTATGGTAATGATTACCCGACAATAGATGGCACTGGAGTGCGTGATTATATCCATGTGGTTGATCTAGTTAAAGCACATGTTAAGGCACTTGAATATTTAAATACAGGCAATAAAGGTGTGCATGCCTGGAATTTAGGAGTTGGAAAAGGATATAGTGTTTTGCAAGTAGTCGATGCTTTTGAGCGATTAAATAAAATTAAAGTTCCATATACAATTACTACTAGACGCAAAGGAGATGTAGCAGAATGCTACGCCGACCCTACTAAAGCTAATAATGAATTAACATGGAAAGCTGAAAAAACGCTAGAAGATATGATGATAGATAGCTGGAGATGGCAAGTTAATAATCCAACAGGGTATAATAAACTATAAGTTATATTAATGAATACTGCTAGTTTAGCTAACTCACATTGCTATTGAACTATTTTAAATAAAATATATCTATACACAAAAAGATATTTTTATTTTAAGGTAGCAAATGAAACCTATACTAGCAAATAATGCGTCCATGAGCTCGTATTCACTAGAGAGTCAGCAGAATACAACTACATCGATAAAACAATATAATGGCGATATTCCAATCATAGCTATTAACGATATAGCAAATGATAAATCTATTATATGTCGTCAAGTAAGAGAGATTACAGGCACAAAATATTTCATTGACTACATAAGACGTAAAATAAGCTTAATTGACGAAATGCATCTTAATTTAATAAATGAATATTCATTTGGCTTTGACACTACAAAAGTAATGTTATCCGGAGAAAGTATACTAAAAGATAAGATAAATTTATCTTACAATTGTGCCGTAGTCAGTTCAGCTTTATTTGACCGCTTTACAGATCCTAAAAACCCAGCGTTTTTAGGTGAGGATTTTCATATTAAGCTAGTTGGTACTGATAAAGCTTTATCTTGTATCATATTTAAAGATTCAAAGAACCCAGCAAAAAATCAAGAAATAAATTTAGTTTATCATTGTTATTTAATTATTGAACACGATCTTTTTGATACTGAAATTATTGTCGATCCGACAGTATCTAATTATCGTAGAGATCAAAATATGTTCATTGGTTCAACTATAGATTTACTGCATTCATTATTAGAGCTTATTACTAACAAAAAACAATATTACAAAATGAAATTACCGTTTCATATAGGGAATATACAAAAAATCTACGATATTAATAATTTTATTTATAATGGTATAGGAAATAAACGCTCAATAGCAATGTATTTTATGTATGCTTGGTATGGTAAAATTTAATACGAGTTTGATAGTTTGTATTTCATAAGTATAAATAATATTAAGCAAAATAAACAGTAACTTTTAACACTAGTCATAACAAGTATCTTTATATTTAACCTAAAAGCTCTAATTTAGGGTTTATCTATTTCAATTGTGGCTATCTCTATATAAAAATCATCTTGCTAAATTTACTACTTTAAAGTACTTTGTTCATATATAATTTGCATTAATTATAAAATATTTTTTAATATATCTTTAAATTTAAGGTATATCTACTTACACAAACAAGAGACAAACTATGTCATTTATAACAAACATTATAGCGAGAGAGATTTTAGACTCAAGAGGAAACCCTACAATAGAAGCTGAGGTTCATCTTATTTCTGGAGCTTCAGGCAGAGCTTCAGTACCTAGCGGTGCTTCCACAGGATCTAAAGAAGCATTGGAGTTGCGTGATGCCGATAGCAACCGATTTAATGGCAAAGGGGTATTAAATACTGTAGATATTGTTAATACTAAAATTGCTGAATTATTAAAGGGTATTGATGTAAACGATCAGAAAAAGATAGATACCCTTATGATCGAGGCAGATGGAACAACTAATAAAGCTAACTTTGGGGCTAATGCGACTCTTGCTGTTTCTTTGGCATCAGCAAGAGCAGCAGCCGCTGACAATAGAATAGATCTTTACAGTTATATCCACAGGTTAAATAATAACAGAGGAAAGCTCTCATTGCCTGTTCCTATGATGAATATTTTAAATGGTGGTGAGCATGCTGATAACAATCTTGATATACAAGAATTTATGATCATTCCAACAGGGGTAGAAACATTTTCACAAGCATTGCAATTAGGAGCAGAGGTATTTCACAAATTAAAGAGTATATTAGCATCTAATAATCTAAATACCGCAGTAGGCGATGAAGGCGGATTTGCTCCAAGTTTAGAATCTAACGAGCAAGCATTAAATATTATTTGTGAGGCGATCACAAAAGCAGGATACACCCCAGGTAAAGATGTTCATTTAGCGTTAGATTGTGCAGCATCAGAATTTTATCATAATAAAAAATATGTTTTAAAAGGTGAACAAAAAGAATATACGTCGAATCAATTTTCTGATTACCTAACTGCTTTATCAAATAAATATCCAGTAATATCAATAGAAGATGGATTAGACGAATCTGACTGGGATGGGTTTAAATATCAAACAGAAACATTGGGTAAAAGTATACAGTTAGTAGGAGATGATGTTTTTGTTACCAATCCTACTATTTTAAAAAAGGCAGTAGATAGCAACATTGCAAATGCTATTTTAATTAAACTTAATCAAATAGGCACATTGTCTGAAACCTTAGAAACAATAAATATTGCAAAAGATGCGGGATACGCTACTGTAATTTCCCATAGGTCTGGAGAAACCGAAGATACCTTCATAGCAGATTTAGCGGTAGGTGTTGGAGCTGGACAAATAAAAACTGGATCTCTTTGCCGTACAGATAGAGTTGCAAAATATAATCAATTACTACGAATAGAAGAGAAACTTGCAAACCAAGCGGTATATTCAGGTTTAAAAGCAATAAATTATAATAAACAATAAAGATTAACTTATTGTTTATTTAATACAGATCTCTTATCGAAGTAACAAATGCATGACTTCAATTAGAAGGTGTGTCTCATCACATTAAAAATAGATTTATTTTAGAGCTATGAAGAAACTAAAAAATATTCCCTTTGATCAACTACAGGTTGGCGATTGTAACAGTTTAACTAGAACTTTATCGGAGCAAGACTTAATTCTTTTTGCTAAAGTATCAGGCGACACTAATCCTGTGCATTTAGATGAAAACTTTGCGTCTTCTACTATATTTAAAACTAGAATAGCACACGGTATGTGGACGGCTTCTTTAATATCTTGTGCATTAGCTACAAAACTTCCTGGCCCTGGCGGAATATATTTAGGTCAAGAGTTGAAATTTACTAGGCCTGTAAAGATAGGAGATACGGTTACCGTTCAATTAAAAATAGTTGAAATTGATCAGGAAAAAAAACGTGCTACAGTTTCTACTGAGGTTATAAACCAAAATAAAAAAATAGTAGTTAAAGGCAAAGCAGAAATAATGCCAGCGACTGAAAGCATAACAGTTGATGAATATACGTTACCTGAGATAAACCTATAAGGATAAAACGTATTAATAATTACTAACATTATTCAGACCCGTACCTCAAGGAACGGGGGTTACCGCATTTTTTAATAAAAGATACTTTTTATTTGTCTGCTGTAAATCTAGCAATTCTTTTTTTATGCTCTACTATCATTTGATCTATATCATCTTGATTATATGGCCTTAAACCAGATAAAATCATAGTTTTTTGACCTGTACCTATTTCTTTATTGCCGTCTTTATAGCTAAAATTTAGTGTTACTTTACCTCTTTTTCCAGAAACATCAAAAGTAGCTTCTTGTGCTTTTAATTCAGGTTTTTTTAAATCTGAGGTAAAAAACTCTAATGACATATTATCATATATAACTAATGGCTTTTTAGTGTTTATCATTACACCTTTAGATTTCATTAGAGGAACAAAGACATCTGGAAAGTTTTTCCCTGAAAAAGCAACATAATTAAGAATTGCATTTTTAATAATCTTTTCATCAGTAATAGGCTTTCCTGATATTTCTACATCTAGATACACTTTTTCATTGTCATCACATATTTCAAAATGGGTATTTGATATATTTTTTACTTGTAGTATTACATCATTGCTTACCATCCCCCCAAAATGAACATTCATGTACTTAAACATACCTTTCATAGAAATTATTTTTGCAAATAATAAGTCTCCAGGAACACAGAATCTTGTATTCTCTATATCATGGAGAGGGTTGAAGTCATTAGCTACAAACTTAGCAAACCTGCTAGCCTGGCTTCTTGAAAAAGAAAATATATTATCGTTGTGTTTCGTACAATATTCATCAATAAACATAGTGTAACGTGATATAACCCCCTAAAATAGTCATAATATCAATAAAGATGTTATGCTGTTAGATAAAAACTTTTATTAAAAAATAAAAGATTATTTGTATAGCACTGCCTATTAATATATACGCATGTTTTTAAGGCGTCTTGCATGACTTTTCTTAATCTGGTAATAGCAAGTAAGATATTTTTGTGCAAGTATTTTCTAGCAGTGCTACATCATTATAGTATAATCTGTAATAAATATAAATTAATTGTTATGGTTTTATTACTCGGTGTATAAACTTAGTATATATTTTATTACAAAATAAATAATATGCTATCTAATTAAAAAACTTTTATGTTTTGAGTTTTGTCTATATTTCTATTAGTTCAGCTGCTGTTGTTTGATCTTGATTACCTTGATTATTTTCTATATTGCACACTGAAGAATTAACTGGTATTTCCTCATACGCTGGTGGGAATTGATAAACGTCACTATTGTATCTAATATAATCAATTTGTAATAAATAACTTGTTTCTGTACTATATTTGCAGGATAATAGCAATATTGTTTCAATACTTCCACGATGTAACTGTAAGATTAATTTTCGTTCTGGTTTTTGTACATCGGTAAAAACTATCTTATGCGTAGGGTCTATATTATTGTCAACTTGCCTTACTTCTGGATACTTATGTGTATATATTTTATATTGTATCGGTTTGTTATCAAAGGGCAGAATGACTAATGTCTCTTGTATTTTTAGCTGGTTGCTTAAAATTTTGCTTATCCATTCAATAGATGCCCCATTGCAAACAAAAATATTAATAACAGGGGTCTTAGCTGGCTCTATTTTAAAGCTATTTTCTGTTTCATTTCCTGGACTGTTCATAAAAATGACATTTAAATAGCTAGCTATATTATAAACTAAATTATGTCTTTTGGTTTTATTGGCTAAAATTAGATTTTTTTCTGCATTTTCATTGTAACCACAGCGCTGGCAAAATAACTCATTACAACAAAAACAACCGCAGCAAAATAAAAATATAAATTCGTTTAATATAGATCTTTTATGGTAAACAGGAGAGCTCAGAATGTTCAAGGTATCATAAAGATGTTTGTTGTAACTAAAGAATGTTGCTAATATTTGATCATCAATATTATTTATTACTTCGTTTTCTACTAGAGGGTCTATTGTTAATTTTAAATACTCTTCGGATACTGCTAAAAATTCGCGCTCTAAACATAAAGATAACCTTTGATTGCAATCTAAATATTCTTCATATGGTGAAAGTGTATCAAACTTTTCAGTTACAAGATTTTTAAACCCCATATCTAAAAAGCCTTGGGTAAGAATATTATCGCTTTTATAGAGCTTCCAATTATAACTACTTTGTATTTCGTATCCATAGTTATTCGATATTTGCATTGTGCAACTAAAAATAAAAGATAATAAAATAAATTTGATTAATATTGTAGTAAAGTAATTTGTCATTGTTATGCTTTTTATTGTTGTTTTGAATATAGGTATATTTTTATAATTTCTATTATACTTTAAACTGTACAATCTTCCACTAAATATTTATTAGTCTAGTAAATTATACAGTTTAAAGTGTATACTAGCATCTTAAAATTAACGATTATTCATTTATAAGATCTGTCATGAGTTATGATTCTACAAACCAAACAATATTCTCTATTTCTGAAGTAAATAAAAAAGCTAGGTTGATATTAGAGGGGCAAATAGGTCGCTTGCACATAAAAGGCGAGTGTTCTCCTATACATATACATAAACCATCTAACCATTGGTATTTTACTTTAAAAGATGATAACTCGAGTATCAGCTGTGTAATGTATCGTCATCGCACAACTCAAGTAACATTTAGTCCTAAACGTGGTAATAGTTTATTAGTAACAGGTTATGTTACAATTTACGAAGTAAAAGGAAGTTATCAGCTAATAGTTGAAACAATGCAACAAGCTGGCATTGGCGATTTGTATATAGCATTTGAAGCTATGAGACATAAGCTAGCTAAAGAAGGATTATTTGCAGAAAGCCAGAAAAAAATACTACCTAATTGGATTAATCATATTGGAGTTGTTACTTCGCAATCAGGTGCTGTAATTAAAGATATACTTAATGTACTAAAACAGACAGCACCTACTATCGTGGTTGATGTAATTCCATGTGCGGTTCAAGGCAAAGAAGCCAAAACAGAAATTATTAAAGCTATAAAAATTGCTGAGCAAGTAGCAGAAATAGAAATTATTATTATAGCTCGTGGTGGCGGATCAATCGAAGATTTATGGTGTTTTAATGAAGAAGAAGTCGCTAGAGCTATTTTTAATTGCTCTAAGCCGGTAATTAGTGCTATAGGTCATGAAACAGATTTCACTATTGCAGACTTTACTGCAGATGTTCGTGCAGCTACGCCATCGGTAGCTGCTAAAATTATTGCAGATAAAATATGCCATGTAGTTAATAAGCTTGAAGAAAACAAAAATATTTTAGTGCGAGTTATTTCCCATAAATTAGAAGTTTCACAAGCGCATTTAGCAAATCTATCTCACAGACTATCAAAACTAGAGAGAGTAATTTTTACAAATATGCAGTTATTAGATGATCATTCGCAGACAATGCAAAATCTGATTAATAATAAAATTTCTACCTGTAAAAACAGATTAAATGAGATAGAAAAACAGTTAATTCAGCTGGATCCCATACAATTATTAATAAAGCGTAATAATCAACTTAAAAATCTACAAGAAAAATCAAAAAGTTTAATTGCGTATAAATTTAAACAATATAGGTCATTATGCTTATCATTAGCAGCAAGATTAGAAGCTCTCAATCCATCGTCTGTACTTAAACGTGGCTATAGTATTGTTAAGAAAAACTCAGATGTAGTTACCTCTTATAATCAGGTAAATGTTGGGGATGAGCTGGATATTATTCTTAATGAAGGTTATTTATCTTCTAAAGTTTGCAAGAGCAAGAAGAAACAATTAAAATAACAGTTATTAAAATATATACACGTAGCAGGTGAAAATGCTAGGTTTCAGGACTAAGTAAAATGGTTTAATTCAAAGCAAAATACTACCCGAATGCAAGTGCATTTCAAAGTGTTTTAACAATGAAGTAGACCTTGTTAATAGCCCCAAAGGGCGAGGCTTCTAAGCTTTTATCTTGCGTTAGTATTTCTTGATTTAGTCGTCTCTAAATCTGCGAAATACTGCCTTAGCTAAAAACTTATAATTACTTGCTAAAAACTTGCATTGTCATCTGCAAGACGTATACTCTCTTTACTATTTTAGGTATTTTCATGCAGCTAACACATAATGGGATTTTTATTAGCGTAGAAGGGATTGAAGGAGCAGGGAAAAGCTCTGCGATGCTTACTATAACTAACTGGTTAACAGATAAAGGCATTAACATTACTACAACTAGAGAACCAGGTGGTACTAAAATAGCTGAAGAAATACGACAACTGATACTATCACATAACGAAGAAAATATACATTTCATTACTGAATTGTTATTGTTTTTTGCTGCTAGATCACAAAATATACATAATTGTATATTACCTGCTTTAAAATCTGGAAATGCTGTTATTGCGGATAGATTTATCGATGCTACTTTTGCTTATCAACAAGGCGGTCGCGGGATATCAGAACAAACTATTTCAATATTAGAAAAACTCGTATTAAACGATTTAAAACCAGATTTAACCATACTATTAGATGTAACTGTTGATACCGGTATGGCTAGAATAAAAAATAGAGCAGAATTAAATAAACAGCAACCTGATCGTATAGAGCAAGAAAAATTGGATTTTTTTACTAATGTAAGAAACTGCTATTTGCAACGTGCTGAAAAATTTAATGATCGCATAGTTATTGTTGATGCTAATCAAAGTTTACAGGATGTTAGTAAACAATTAGAAACTATTTTATCTAAAAAATTAAGTAAATATTTTGCAAAGTAGTAAAGAAGTCAATGATCATTACCTTGAGAGCGAATTATTACCTTGGCATCAGCATCAATGGAATATTTTTATCAGACAGGTTCAACACAAAAAACTTGCACATGCGTATTTGCTCTGCGGTGCGGAAAATCTTGGTAAAAGTCAGTTTGCATTAACCATGGCTAAATGGATTTTATGTAAGCAGTTTAATCCTAGTGAATGCAATATGTCTTGTCAAGGTTGCATCTTGCTAAATTCTAATAGCCATCCAGATTTAATCCATGTTAATCCGAGTAAAAAAAATACTGATATCAAGATAGACCAAATCCGTGATTTCACGGAAATAATAGCTCAAACAGCTAAGTTAGGCGGGTATAAAGTAGCTATATTATCTCCAGCAGATAACATGAATAAATATGCAGCTAATGCTCTGTTAAAAACACTTGAAGAACCTAGTGCAGATACTGTAATAATTTTAGTATCATCTAATCAAGCTAAATTATTGCCAACTATACGTAGTCGTTGCCAAAAAATAATATTTACTAATCCTTCATTAAATATATCTTCTAGCTGGCTTGCAAATAAAGTTTCTAACCAAGAGAAAATAAAGGAGTTATTATATATTAGTAATAATTCGCCCATAAAAGCGGCGGATAACTCTACAGCAAAAAAGAATTACTACCAAGAGTTTGTTAAAGCAATATCTAATATGCTGAAAGGTAAAAAATCTATAGTAGAAACTGCTAAAGATTTACAAGATCACGAGCTTGATAATTTGTTATCTTGGATGCTAGGTTGGATTAATGACAGCATAATTTTTGCTTTAACTAAAGATAAACAACTAATACATGAAGCTTCATTTGCTATTGCTAAATTTTTTTCTAGCAATAATACAATTGTTAAACTATTTGAATTGCATGATTATCTAATAAAGCAACAAAAAGTGCTAATACAGCATATAAATACTAATAAGCAAATGCTAATGGAAGCTATATTTTGTCGATATATTGAATTAGTCATGTAGCTCTAGCAAGAGTTTTTCTAACTTAATAACAATATTATTTTATCTATTAACGAGGTTAGCAATGAGTGAAAAAATAAAAGGGATGCTATCTTTGCAAATAACTGATATTGAAGAATTAGAAAAATCTTACATGCCTTTTTTAGAAAATGGCGGCATTTTTATTCCTACAGAGAGTTTTTATAATATAGGCGATACAATTCTTGTTAGTCTTAATTTATTAGACGATGTAGAACCTGTGTCTATATTAGGAACTATAGTATGGATTACACCTAAAAGTTGTCATGAACACAGTCCTGGAGTAGGTGTTAGCTTTAATAAAGACAACTTAAAACTAAGAAACAAAATAGAATCCCATTTAGTAGATTCTAATAATAGCCATCCTAGTTATACCATTTAAGCTCCTTAAAAGTATGCGCTTATTAGCGCTACTGCTTTGATGCCCTTCCATGCAGTGGTGAATATTTTTAATAATATATTTTTTTAAGTTTTTATCTTCGATTGTGAGGCTGTTTATCCGTGGTCTCATCAATATATGTAACAATTTTTGAGAAATCAACATCCTTGTTATATAAAAATTGTGTGCTAGTTATAGTATCTTTAGTAGGATCTGTGATATAGGGTACTACATTAGCCTCTTCAGCTTTGCTTAATCTCTCAAATAGTGATTTAGAGCAATCATCTGTATATTTTATAATAGCATCAATAGCCGACTCAGATAAACTTGGTGTAGAAGACATATTAAACCTTGCGGATCTAGTAAGGCTAAGTTCATTACAGGGCATTATAGGGTTATTGTTTTGTGGTGTATAATAAGTTTTAATATATTGCATATCTAAATTAATCATAATTGTTTTATACCATAAGTAGAAAGTAAGCTGTTAAAAAATATTATTTTTATAGTCGGATTCACCTCTAAAAATTTATTAAATTTTATCACATAAAAGTTTCTAATAAATATTTTACCACTTTTCAAATTTATTAGTTTTTAAATTAAACATTAGTTCAAAATATAGGTGGTTCAAGTAGGTGAAGATGTCATTTAGTTCCATAAAAAAACGATTTTCACCAAAATATTTTTAGGTACTTTCTGTAGCATAGTGGCTAGATTTAAGAGCATGATCTAAAGTAGATAAACTAGGTTTATCATTTTTTTTAATTCAACTTTTAGCAACACTTGATAGCCAATTAATTGCTTCAGGGTCTAGCTCAGAATCTAGATGCTCGAAAATTGTATAGTTGTTATTGCCATTTGGAGCAATAGCAAACTTTTTATATAATATTTCGTCACTAGAACAATTTTGTAGTATTTGTAATGCTTGATCAAAATTTTTATTTTTTAATAAATGATATAACGTAAACATTATAAATTCAGGATGGTTGTTATAGATAATCTCAAAGTTTTTATTTAGTGAAGAAAGTGCGAAATCTAAATTGTTATGTTCTATTTGTTCTTCCAAGAACCAAGTAAGATAAATAGAGAAAGTACTTTGTGCCACTTTATTATCTAAAGTTGCGAAGCTTCTTATTTGTTCTATTATAAAGTGTAATAAGTCTTCAGGATGGGTGTATTCAAGGTGATGCATAAACCACTCTATACAGGTGAATTTACTGAAGATAAAAGATAAACGCTTATGACTTTGGGTATAAAGATATTTGGTTAAATCCTCTTTGTTATTAGCTAGAGCTAGATTAAATGCTTCATATATAGCAAAACCATTTTCACGGTATCTGTTGTGATCAGGTTCATTTTTTGAGAATGATTTTTCCTGTGTTTCTAAATAATCAATTATCACTCTACAAACTGGAATATTATCATTTTTTGTGGCTATTAGTAAGAGGGGTTTTATTGTAGAAATATCTATCTTTTTACGAAATATATTGGGGAGAAATTTTACACTACCAAAATTATTTAATATATCTTTAAGTTTGTCTGCCACTAATGTTTGATCAGGTTGCCGACACATAATATCAAATATTTTCTCTGTTGGAATATCTGTAGAGTTAAAATAAAAATCAGATGTTTTTTCTAATAGAGTAGTAGTTTTATAGTCTGTTATTTTAGTATTGTTATGTGTTATAGAAGGTATGATATTATCAGAAGAGTTGCTAGCAACACCAACAAGTAAATTAGCATTATTTGGCTGATGTATTGGTTCTTCTATATAAGCATTATTTATTGATGTTATTGAATGGTTTATGTTCATTGTTATTTTAACCCTTTATTTTTTATTAAAATATTTAGCTTATTATCTAAAAAGTGATTATATACCTTTAAGTAGAAGATGTATAGATAAATCAAACACATAATGATTTTATGTTTTCAATATTGGTTGAAACAATGAATGTAATAAATTTCTCGAATAAAATTATATCGATTTTAACAGGAGAAGTTAGAAAAAGTAAAAAAAGCATAAAAAAGGCTTGATTTTTTTATTCATTTAGTTAATATGTACTGATCGGTGAGGTGGCCGAGTGGCTGAAGGCGCTCCCCTGCTAAGGGAGTATGCGGCTTGTACCCGTATCGAGGGTTCGAATCCCTCCCTCACCGCCAACAAGGAACTGTTTGCGTTGCGCTTGTAGCTCAGCTGGATAGAGTACCTGGCTACGAACCAGGCGGTCGGAGGTTCGAATCCTCCCGAGCGCGCCAATGTTTTCTCTATAAAGTTATATTATTATAAATAATATTTATTTTAAGTATATCAATACGATAAATCCATATGTAGTATTTTTTCTGTTAGTTCACTGTTTAAGTTTTTCATTTGCAAGTAGTTTTTAAATTTATTTTTATCAAGTTTAAATTCCCATTCCCCATCGCTAAAGTTACAAATAATTGGTACAAACATATCATGAAAATATCCTGGATACTCAGAACTATAAAAAAAGTCACTATTTAAAGGCAATATTTTTAACCTGATTATAGCTTTATCCGATTGAATATTAAATACTCCATTACCTAATATTTTACTCTTATTGGTGTAGGCCTCTATATTAAAAATATTTATTTTTTTATTTTCTAGAGTTATTTTAGCTTTTATTTTATTAAAGTGTGTTTTGGCAATAGCTTCGTTATATTC
>CAKNAD010000016.1:20361-22223 GCA_929200515.1 Candidatus Gorgonimonas leptogorgiae
TATAATCTATATCGATGTTTTTTATAAGCAGGTTTTTTATATCAGCTTCTATTTCTCCTAAAACTGTCAAATTTTTTTTATTAAGGCTGATATCAATACTAGATGTCAGGTCTATATCGCCTTGCGATCCTTTACAAACATCTATATTTGAACAGCTTGAGCCAATATCAAGAGCTATAACATTACAGTTTATTTTAGATTTTATAGAAGATCCAAGGTATTTAGTTGTAGATGTTAGATCAATTTTACCTGAGTTAATATCAGATTCATAGATTAAATCATATTTATTATCATATACTTTAAGCTCCACCTTTGGTTTATTTAATCTGATGTTGTTCCATTGAAAATATTCAGGTGAATAAACTATATGTAATTTTTTATTCGGTATGTATTTTATAAAATTCATGCTTTCTATTATATTTAATACCCCATTTTGTTCCTCGTTGTTATCAGCAAGCTGATATTCTGTGCTAGGCTTATATTCTTGATAAATTTCATCAAACATTAGACCACTACCACTTAGATTAGAAAATATTTTTTTATTTGAAGGGTCATAATTAAAAGTTCCTTGCACGTTAAATTCTGGTACTTGTATTTTAATATTATTGCTTTTCATACGTGAATCTTTATAAATAAGAGTAGCTGTAAATGATGCATGATTAAAATCAGTGTTATTTATTTTTTTAGGTATATTAAAATCAAATAAAGCTGCTAATTCTTGTATGTTTTTTGTAGTAGCATTTATATTACTTTGGAGAAAATTATTTTTATAAGAATAATCTATATCCCAAGATAGGTTAACGTTAACTTTTTGGTTTTCTTTTGCTGTGATAAAATTGAAATTGGTTTTGTGTAAAAAAATAATTCCATTATAATTATCGAAGTGACTAATGCAATTTCCTATTAATGTAACTTCAAGGCCTTTAACTAATAATTTAGATTGAAGATTTATCAAAGCTAGCTGTAACACGTCTTCATCATTTCTTTGTTTCGTTAGTGTAAGGTTAGTATCATAGAAGTTATAATTTGTATTTTCTAGATTATCAATTCGTGACATTTTAGCATTTTTGATGCTAATAACATAAGGGTTAAAAATAAAATCTTCTGCTAATTTTAAACTCTTATGTCTGTATGGGTTGGTAGCAAAATCTTCTTTATCACTATCACTTTTTTTTTCGAAATTAAAAATCATCTCTAAAAGTTCATCGGGATTTTCTATAGATTGGTTTACTTTAATATCAATGCCAGAAATTGAAAAATTTTTAACATATACAACGCCATTTAATAATTGACTAGCGCTTAAACTCATGGATAATTCTTCGATATAGATACTTACTTTTTTTGTTTTATCTTTAATTTCTATTTGTTGCCACCGTAAAGATGGAGTAGGAATCAACCCCCAATTAAATGATTTAAAGCTTTCCCATTCTATCCCTGAGTTTTTATTTAGAAAATCGGCTACAACAGATATTACTTTTTTATTGTTTAGCTCTATTATCATATAAGCTATTGGGGCTATTGAAAGTATAATAGCTACCAATGTTCCAATAAAAAAAGGTTTTTTTATCATTTTTAAAGGAGAAAAATTTTTAAAAAAACTAAAATTCATTTTAAACGCTAGAAGCTTCATAAACATCCCAAATTTTGTAAAAAAGTCTATACCCTCTACATTTTGTCAACATATAAAAAATCAAGTGTGCTTATATGTTTTCTTGTAATAAGCTCCTATTGTGTAGAATAACAACAGCAGATATTGTGTTTCTTATAATATACACCTATTAGGTGTATATACACGTGGCAGTTGAAGATGCGGGTTTTCAGCAAGTGATTATAAGTTTTTAGCCAAGGCAGTATTTCGCAGG
>CAKNAD010000017.1:0-6325 GCA_929200515.1 Candidatus Gorgonimonas leptogorgiae
GAGTTACTTTGTTATAATTTGAGGGGGGGGGTATTTTGATCTTTATCTAAATATGCTTTAATTCCTCTATAAAATGCAGCATCAACATCCCTTTGTTTTGAACTCATTAAGGATGCTTTTTTTAGTCCTATTGCATGCTCTATTGCTTTATCCTGTTGCTTTGAGCTAAAGTTTACACGTACCATACTATCTAATAATTCTTTGCCTGCATCCTCATTCTTTAATAGCTTGTTTAAATATTTTTCTTTAGCTTCTTTGAAGGTTGTTAGTTCATCTGGAGACATGTCTTTCTCAATAAAATTAAATATGAAAGTTAACAGTTCTTGTGTCACATCAGTTGCATTTTTATAGTTACGATCAAAATTTTCAGGGTCTAGTATAATTTTTAACTCTTCTCTAAATGTTTTAACTTGCAGATAAAATTCTTTTGAAGTTACAAGCTCCTCTAGCCTATCTAGCGCAAGCTGATAATTATCATCGGGATATTCTTCTAGTAGATTTTTAGCAAAGTTTTTTATTATCGATAAAGCTGCTTGTTTGTTGTTAAGGTGAGAAACAACTAATTTTGTCATTGAAATACCAATTCCAACTAGCAGAACCACAGAGAAAACAATTGCTACTGGCCAAAGTACTAGACTAAGAGTAATTACCACAGAAATTAGAACAGCGAAAATCATTGCTTTCGCGCTAATAGCATCAATAGAACCTAAAATATTTTTTATATCTACATCTATACGACTCATGCTAATCTCTGCGACTTTATCTATAAAGGCATCTATTGCTTGGGATTTATCTCCTTCTGCTACAGATACATTTCTATCTGCTGTTGCCGTTCCAACAGCTATTTGCCCCGTTTCTTTTTCTATTGCTTTTTCTTGAGTTTCAGGTCCTGTAACTAACCTGCCATCGGATGACATCCCCTCAGATTGTGCATCTTGACCTGCTTCCGCTTGTCCAGTCTCACTGTTTTGATACTGACCAGTGCTTTTTTTACTATCTTGTCTATCAACTGAGCTCATTTAGGTTTCTCCTTACTAAATATTTAATAGTCACAATATAATTATAGACTAGGTATATAAATTTTATTAAAAAAGCACTCTTCAGCTATCTTGACATTTAGAGTATTTATATTTTATTATCTTATTAGCCAATACCTTAAGAAAAGTTAATAGAACTTTATTGCAAAAAAAGTATCAAAGTAAGAGACAACTTTATTTATAACAAACAAGTATTTGCAGTATTATAGGTGTATATGAATATAACAACATTAGTGAATGATAAAAGCATAGAAGCAACTACAGAAATTGCAAATGAAGAAACACAATGTAATCAAAAATCAAGGTTTACTATAGTTAAACTACCAATTAACAGAGTAAATTCAAGGTTTACTGAAGTCTTTAGTGAAAAAAACAATGATAAATCTTCTTGGAATATTGATACAGTTTATGATCAAAAAATTAAACCAATGCTTGAAGCATTCGCAGTTATCAAAGATTTTGTGGATAAATATAAACAAGATTTTCAACAAACCTATGAAAAACTAAAAGAATATGGAGCACTTACATCAATTGTTTATAAAGATAATAACAGAAACCCTATTGCTATTGCAAAATTAGCAATTAGCTTAAAGAATGATATGCAAAATCAGATACAATCTTTTAAATTTCAAGACTGTTCTCTAGAATTCTTCTTTAATAATCCACAGATAATAAAAATTATAGAAAAAAAATACCCTCTAGTAGAGATTATAACATTAGTAAAAGCTATAGGGTTTTATTCTGTTATATATGATAAGACTGGCGATGCATTAAATTTTTGCAAAGAGTTATCAAAATTTATTAGAAAAACAAGAGAGCTCTCCTGTATACCCAATATTAATAATATAATTAACGAGATAGAAAATTTTCATAGTGCTTAATGTATGGTAGTGATTCTAGGTGGTTTAAATAATCATTATATTAATAGAAAGCTATAGAAACCTTTCTGGAAAGAAAATATTACACAACTAATTAACACTATGTTTTATTGAGATTTATTTGGTAATTTGTTACTGTAGATTTGTATTTACTAATTAGGAACTGAAGACCAAATGAAACATATAGTTATTACAGGTGCAAATAGAGGGTTAGGTTTAGAGTTTTGTAAGCAATGCTTAGCAACTGGAAATTTAGTTACTGCAACTTGTCGTTTACCTAAATTAGCAACTGAACTCTTAGCATTAAAGCAACAATATAGTGAAGAATTAAACATTATTGCTCTTGATGTAACCAACCAAGAAATGATTGCTAGCTTAACTGAAAAAATAGATTCACCTATAGATGTTTTAATAAACAACGCTGGATTTTACGGTCCAAGAACTGCATCTATAGAAAATTTAACATCAACAGATTGGCTAAATGTATTGTATATTAATAGTGTTGCACCTATATTAATCGCCCAAGAGTTACTAACAAAAATTAAGCAATCTAAAGATAAAAAAATAGTTTTTATTACCAGTAAAATGGGTAGCATTGCTGATAACAGCTCTGGCGGCGGTTATTGTTATAGATCATCTAAAGCTGCGTTAAATGCTGCTGCTAAAAGCCTAGCACTAGACCTAAAAGATCATGATATATCTGTAGGTATTTTACACCCTGGATGGGTTAGAACAGATATGGGTGGCCCTAATGGCTTAATAGACACAAAAACATCTATTGCAGCAATGCTTGAGGTTATAGCTAAATTAAATTTAGACAATTCAGGAGCTTTTTTTAATTATGATGGCAATATTATTCCATGGTAGCATTATGCTAAATTTGTTATATACACGTGGCAGTTGGAAATGCGAGTTTTCAGCAAGTGATTAAAAGTTTCGATCGTTGGCATTGTTTCACAGGTTTGTTCTTGAGAAATGAAGAAATACTAACGCAGGATAAAGGCTTAGAAGCCTTGCTCTTTGGGGGGCTATTAAAAAGATTTACTTCATTGTTAAAATGTCTTGAAATGCAATTGCATTCCTTCGTCATTTTGCCTCGAATTAAACCTTTTTATTTAGCGCTGAAATCTAATCTAGCATTTCCATCTGCCACTTGTATATAGCTTGTTTGGCTATTGTAGTTATACGCTGATCATTTGCTAGATCTAATATCAGTGTGTCGAGTACTAGCAATGACATGCTCATACTTATCAAATAGTGCCGTAAAATCCGCTCTCCTTCGAGTGCGGGATATAAGGCAAAAAAGCCTTGCTTTAGTGCTATAAATATAGTATAATACTTCTACAAAAATATAAAAAGACTTTAAATTCAGACTAAATACAAAACGTAAAGAAACTAGCAAGTTATTTCAATTTGCTGGTGCATGCCGTTTCGTCTGGAATAAGTACTTGTATTTAAACAAGAAAGCATTAAAACAAAAAATAATGTTCTATAATGAAACTTCTTTCTGGTGTACATTGTGGTGGCAATCATAAGAATATAAATTCTTGAAAGATTGCCGCTCCCAAGTATTACAATAAAGTTTACAGAGCTTAGAAAAATACTTTAAAGACTGTTTTGATAAAAAAATCATTAAAGAAGTTCCCATGTTTCAAAAAAAAGTTTCAATCAACTAGCTTTAAGTTTCCTTAAGGTTTCAAGATTGAAAACAATCAAGGATAAGTGAATTTTAGTTAATAACTATGTAAAAAATTTAAATTATTTTAGTAATTCTCCTTGAAACTATTATTATAGATAAATTATAAATTAACATATTGATATATCACATAAAATAAGGATATTTTTATGCCTCAAGTAACACCTTCTAATATAGCGTTTGATCCTAAAACACAACTAGTACATACCACCGATGAAAATAAAATAGGTATAACTAATAACCAGCGTAAGGTAATAGCGTCTTCAATAGCAAAAGTTTATTTTGATGAAAGTACAAAAAATTCTGCTAATAATGATGCAAATGCCCATATATTGCATAAAGCAAGAAAAAATAATGATTCAACATTATTAAAAACTCATAAAATATCACTAGGTGATATTGAATCACTATTTAGATATGATTATATAAATGATATAAAATCTTTTTGTGAGACTGGTCTTATAGATCCTAAAAATAATGATCTATTGCATTTAGCTAGTTATTATGGTTGTGAAGAAGTAGTAGACTATCTGTTCACGTCTGGCAACTGCGACAATATAGATATGAAAAATGACGATGGAGAAACTGCTCTTGAAATAGCAGTTAAAAAAGGAAAATATTCAATAGTAAAAAATTTATTAAAAAGGAATGTAAACACTGATAACTTCCAAACAAGCGAATACAAAATAAAATTTTTTACATGGGCAATAAACAATGGTGAGTGTGATTTAGTAAAAGCACCGATGAGTTTAACCGAAATAAACAATATTCTACCTGCACTACAAATACAATCATCTTCAAAACAAAAACATTTATGTCCAAATAAATTATACTTTATTTGCAACTTGGTTAAAAATTCAGGGCATAGCTTAGAAACATTTTTTGTTGAAAACTTAGAACTGATTTCTAACTCCGTGAGCTTTGGTAAAAATACAATATCTCCTAAAACTGCACGTACTCAACTTGAATCTATAGATAATACATCTATGTTAGCTATTATAAAAGAACTTGTAAATAATAACTTTGCAATAGAAAAGATGATTGTTAAAAATATAGAACAAGGCAATAGAAATGTAATATTATTTTTAACTAAATATGATTTATTAGATCATAAAAATAAAGTGCTAGCTTTAAAAACAGCTTTTAAGTGCAAAAATATACAAGCAGCACAATTATTAGATTATAGTCGAAACATAATACAGCACATTTCCAGATATCCAGCATATAATCATGATGTTGATATTATAGAAGGAATGTTTTATTGTAATAACCATATACCACAAATATTAACTAAAGATACAATCGAATGTCTTACAGATATAGCTATAAGAGATAAGAATAGCGAATTAATGAAATTTTTATTAAAAAATGAAAATACTTCACAATTTATGATTCGCAGTTGTGTTATAGCCAATGATCTTCCTGATAAATTAGATGAGATTTTTAGAAATTTTCTTAAAGATAAAACTATTAATGATCCAATAGTACTTAGCGTTGCTTCACCAGAGATTCTACAAATATTAGTTGAAAATGGTGCTGATATAAATACAGCAACACCAAATAATAATACAGCACTTAGTATAGCTTGCAAATTCAATCGACTAGAAGATATTAAAAGACTGATAAAAAATGGTGCTGTAGTAACACCAGCTACTATCTTTAGTGCATACAATGCAGGAAATTTTCATATTTTAACGAACTACTTAATTCCAAATATCAGTGCAACACAATATGAA
This sequence comes from Candidatus Gorgonimonas leptogorgiae, assembly GCA_929200515.1. Classification (GTDB taxonomy): domain Bacteria; phylum Pseudomonadota; class Gammaproteobacteria; order Pseudomonadales; family Endozoicomonadaceae; genus CAKMZJ01. The sequence continues at coordinate 5,348 of CAKNAD010000017.1, forward strand.
TCTAAAAATGATACTAGCTCTCAATTAGTTAAACAGATAATTCAAGAACGAGATGAAACTCAGAAATTTTTAGAAAACTGTATAGAACTTACTCGTAATGACCCAATAATACAAGAATTAAAACCTTTAATTACAGGTTTAAAAGCAGAACTAAACATAGGAAACATGGAGAGACTTTCTAAAATTATAGATGTTATAATCTCAAAGAAAAATATAAATCACATTAAAATAAGTCATGTTAGAATAGATACTGCTAAAAATTTAAATTGTTTTTATCGTGAAAGCAATGAGATGACTTTACAATTTTATATAGATATAATAGGCAAAGATAATAGAATTATAAGTCGCAGAGAACATGTTTATTTTCAAAAAGATATCAATAAAGGTAAAGATGATGAGGAATGCTTGACTAATTTTATCACCAACTTGAATGCTGATTCAATTCCAGATGCAATTGTTGTAGAAAGTAATAAAAATATTTCAGATGGCAACAGCACGGTATATATTAGTAGTTTTAATTTAATAGATGGCTTTATAATAATTAGCAAACATGAAAAAGAAGTTTATATTCCTATAACTGAAGAAATTTATGATTATAAACATAAAACTTTACATTTAGATAAATTATTTCCACAAGATCCACAAACAACGGCGGCATTACTAGAAAATATAGTTTTAGCAATCTGTGAATCTTCACAAAATAAAAATATTGATTCGTCTCAAACAAATGACGACGATGAACTAGAAAAAACACTACTTAGCATTCATAAGCCTAACACAAGTAATAATTTATCAGAAAGTGAGCAACTAGTTATGATAAATGGCGTACAAACTCCTCTTAAAAAGCTAATACAAAATGGTGAGCTTACTCTAGATTTATCTAAGCAATTATTTTGATATTATATACAAGTGGCAGATGAAATCTAGCATTTCCATTTGTCACGTGTATAAAGTAACAGTTTTGCTAATACTAACCTA
>CAKNAD010000017.1:6425-20541 GCA_929200515.1 Candidatus Gorgonimonas leptogorgiae
CTAATACTAACCTATAGCTATTGCTATTCTATCCATAGCTTTAGTGATATTATCTTGACTGGCCGCATAAGATAACCGTAGATACCCTGGTGCACCAAAAGCCGATCCTGGAACTAACGCCACGCCTTTTTCTAATAAATAACTTGATAACTCGATGTCATCTTTGAAAGATAACTTACTAATAGCTTGCTGGAAATTTATAAGACTATAAAAAGTACCATGACTCTTAATAGCTGTAGCATTTGGTATGGTTTTGAGGCTATCGATTATAAAATCGTGGCGTTTTTTAAATTCGTTACACATTTTAGTAACACATTGTTGCTCGCCATTTAAAGCAGCAACCGCAGCAGCTTGTGAGATTGAACACGGATTAGAAGTGCTTTGTGACTGCACTTTTTTCATTGCTTTAATTATTTCTACTGGTCCACTTGCATAGCCGATTCGCCATCCGGTCATAGCGTAAGCTTTTGATACCCCGTTTACCACTATGGTTCTACCATACAGCTTAGGATTAACTGTTAGGATGTTATGAAAATTATATTCTGACCAGATAATTTTTTCATAAATGTCATCGCTTACTATATAAACATGAGGGTTTTGCTCAAGAACTTGTGCTATAGCAATAAGCTCTTCTTTAGTATAGGTAATACCTGATGGGTTAGAAGGGCTATTAAATATAATTAGCTTAGTTTTAGGAGTAATAGCTTTAGCAAGACTTTCGGGGGTGATTTTAAATTGCTGTTCTATAGTTGTCGGAATAATTACAGGGGTTCCATTGGATAATTTTACCATATCAGGGTAAGAAACCCAGTAAGGAGTCGGTATTAGTACTTCATCTTCAGGGTTAAGCAGTGCTTGCATTAAGTTAAATATACTTTGTTTAGCACCACTAGAGACTAATATTTGTTCTGGTTTATAACTTAAGTTGTTATCTTGACTAAATTTATTAATTATTGCTTGCTTTAATTCTATAGTACCATCAACAGCCGTATATTTAGTTTTTCCTTGAGTTATTGCCTGAATTGCAGCATCTTTTATATGCTGAGGAGTATCAAAATCTGGTTCTCCTGTACTTAAATTAATAATATCTGCCCCTTGAGATTTTAGCTGTTGTGCTTTAGCAGCAACAGCTAAAGTAGCAGACGGTTTTATTTTGTTAATTAAGTTCGATAGCATAGTAATGTTCGTATTCTATATTGATAAAGAGTAAAGAGTTCATTTGAAATTTTATTTCAAAACATATTCTTTGATGCGACAATTAATATATTGCAACCTAAATATATTTTAGCTTTGTTGCTAAATCTATCATTTTTTAAGATGGAAATCAACGATTATAAAACATTATTAGTTACTAATTAGTTAGTATATTATTTCATAGCATTAACTATTAAATATCGAAATTAGTTTTTTATGGATACTATTTATAAAGTTTCATTAAAATCATTTTTACATGGTTCAAGAAATGCTGTTAGTTGATTAGTTTTTGTTGTTCCATCCCAAGCTTGATACTCTTCAGTTGTATAACTAACAGTTAAATTAGTAGTAGCCCTGCTTAATGCTATATATAATAGCTGTAAATCTTCTCCTTTGTCAGTACGCCAATAGTTTTTTCTAGTAGCTTGTGGAATAAATACAGTATCAAATTTTAAGCTTTTAGCATAATGTATGGTGGATACTATTACATCATATTCAGGATTTTCTTCAGTACTATTAGGATAATAACATTTAATTCCAGCTGTTTGTAACTGTTGATAATATTTTTCACAATCTTCATTACGTTTTAATAAAATTGCAATATTGGTATTACCTAATGCAATTTTTTGTTTTATTATCGCTATATTCTTGTTAAGCTCTTCATCAAAATTAGCATATTTAACTAAAGAAGTTGTATTGCTTTCAGCTTGTATACTGGTAGTTTGTAGAGTTTGTTGTTGTGGCCAATGTTGTTTTTGGTAGCCATTTAATAGTTTAATTATATTTTGGTTGTAATTATTATAATTGTTGTTTTGTATTAATTTATGCACAGTATAATTTTTAGTATTTTCAACAAGCAATCTATTATCTGCATTACGAAAACCATAAATTGATTGTTTAGGATCATCACCTACAACGAGCAAATGAGTATTTTCATGGCAAAGTTGATGAATTATTTGCCATTGTATCTCAGATAAATCTTGTGCTTCATCTATTTGAATAAAATCTATGGTTATTTTTTGATTACTTATTTCTTCTAAACCTAAAGATAAGACTTTATCAAACTTAGAAGAATCATTATTTTTAAAATTATCAATAAAATCTTGTAAGTTTGTTTTATGCTTATCATCTTCAATAATTGAGGCACTATCTTTAATAATTTTTAAGCAAAAGCTATGAATGGTTCCAATGAATGGTTGTTGTGTACCAATAACTTTCTTTATCTGTAGTTGTAATTCTGTAGCCATTGATTTACTAGGACTTAAGCATATTATTTGTCTTTCATCATAGTTATCTATAGCCAATTTCACACGCTCAGTAAGTATGGCAATTTTACCAGAACCAGCTGGAGCCTGTAAAAAATGTTGCCCTGTTGTTAATTCAATGATTTGCTGTTGTTCACTGGTAAAGTCAATCTTTGTATCGGTGTTTGTTTCTGCTTCGGTGGGTTGTTGCTGTGAGTTTTCATTAACAACTATTTGTGGTTTTTGGATGTCTTCAGTTTGTTGGATATCATTATTATGAAATTCTTTTTTAGGTAAATTGCTCTCACAAAAAAATATCTCTTTTTTCTTGATATCTGCATCGTAAATATCTGATAACAAAAAATTTACTAATGTAGTAGCATTTTCAAAAAGTTGATATGCTATATCTTTTTCATCAAATTTATCATCTGTTTCATTAGGATGAGACCCATCGTTACCGTCAGCTTGAAGATTTTTTACCGTTGTATTAAGCCAAGCATATGACTCCAAGTAATATTGTTGAAAATCTTTTCTTAAATCACTTAGTTTTATTGAATTTAAATATTTTTTTTCATAGCCTTTTGTTAATAAAACTGCCCTTAAAAAACTTTCTAAAAAACTACGCAATTTATTAGGAATTGAGCAATAATGTCCATCTATATACAGCTTCTCTGCTTTATATAGATATCTAAATAAATTTTTATTATATTCTTTTAATGCGATAAAATTAGAGTGCTCACACATTTTACATCCCTATAATGATAAATATGAACTAATAAAATATCGCTTATTATAACATATTAATTTCAATTTAGCAACCATAAAATTGCTTATTTTATAGCTAATTTACAGTAAATAATATGTGGTTTTTGCTATTTAGCCTGTATTTTTATCAACAAATTTTTGATATGCCAAATTAATTGCTTCATATCTTTCCATTATTCTTGGTAGTTCAATGTGTAAAAAATAGGTATTATGTATTTTAATTGATTCATTCTTGCTTATTTGATGTAATAATTTTTTTAAAACCTCAACTTTGCTTGCTAAATTTTGATGATACTCATTTAAAAGGTTTTTGTCTGTAGGGTTGCTTGCTAATAAATTGTCAAACTTAAAAGCTAAAAGGTTAATAGATTTAATTAACTCTTCTATTCCAGATTTATGGGTTTCAGAAGTGGGTCTTTCTATGGGGTTATCATTTAAAGAACATTCTTCACGCAGAGCGAATAAAATATTTTCAGTTTCTGTATAAGCTTTTTTTAAATTAGCAATTTTTTTATTACAATGTATTTGCACTTTTGTATTTAACATTCTGGACATATTATCTAAAATATTAAGCTGGTTTTTATCAAATAAAGCATTAAAATTATCGTATTGTGTTTTTATAATCTCTCTTGTGGTTGCTAAATTTTGTAATGAACTAGAATTTAATTTATTGCTTCCATCTATGCTGGTTAAAGTAAATAAATTTTCAGATATTTTATCTATTTTACTCGATAAATCTTGATGCTTACTAAGAAAAAGTTTGTACAATTCATCTTGTTTTTTTTCAATTAGTTGCTGTTTATTTTTTATTACTTTTGTATATAGCAGATATTTAGCGTTATATTCATCTACAAATTTATTTAGAGTATTCTCCTCTAATATTAAGCTTAACTCTATTATTGCTTTTTTTTCACTATTGAGTAATGTTGCCTCTGTATCTCTTAATTTCTGTAAAGTTATTTTAATATTGTCTATATCTTCGAATATGTTTTTTATAGATTCATATGTTTTTATTACATTGACATCATGTTGTGCTAATAACTTTTTATAATCAATTGGATGAGTCGGTTCTATATCTACAATTTGATCAAAAAAGTTATCAGTATTATTTTGTTCCTTAATAAAATTAAAAACTTGGTAATAAATTTCCAATTGCTTTATTGTTACTTCAATAAATTCAACTAAACTGCTACTTTCTAGCAACAAAAGTGTATAATTTTCTTCTTCCTCTGTTTCATTATCTAAAGATGAAAACATTATCTCAGAACATAGCTCACGTGCTTCACTTGCTTGTGCTTTTAGATCATTGTTTATTATTGTAAGTGTATCATTCCACAATTTAATTTTATCTTCTACTTCTGTTATATTTTTTTGCTTTATAGAATTAATATATTCTTTAATAGTAGAACAACTCATTTGTAATTTTGCATGAGTTTTTTTAAATAATATTGCGGCTTGTTGAATCCTTTGCTGATATTCTTCTTGTTCATTAACTATATTTTGAGATGAAGCACCAAATGAAGGGTTTACTGATACTCTAGGTTCTACTACAGCTATTGCTTTTTCTCTAGTTTTTGTATCTGTATCATTTTTAAGATTACTCTGCTTAATTTTAGAATTGTTAAGATAACTTTCACAATTATCAACTTTATTTATAGCACCAGCTGTAGATTTAGTTGTTGTGCTATTTGCTGAATCAGTCGGTAATCTATTGTTTTTATCCTTAATGCTAGATCCTTGTGCTCTACCTTCTAGACCAATAGGCATAATAACTCCTTATATATTTATATACTTTATTTTAATTATAGCTGATATTGCTAACAAAAAGAAAACACAGCTAACATCTTGCGATAGCTATAATTATTAGCTTTCTCTCAGCAAAGCAAGGGAATTTATTTGCACCTTGCTTTTTATAGTATTTCATGTATAATGCGCATATTTAAAGCGACTTTACAAGTTGATTTAACTTTAATAGTCATTATTATGTTTTAGGTGAAAATATTTTTTTATATTACAAAGGCAAGGCAAAATAGCTAAGTTATAATAACTAGCAGCAATATAATGGAGTTTGTTTAAGATGTTTACAACGGATAGTAATATAGCACTTAACCCTACACCTAAGTACGGTAAAATTCAGAGACGATGCCAACCAAAAGGAGTATGTAACAACTGGGAAGTTTGTACAGTTAATCTAAACTCACCGTACATTCCTGTATTTATGATTTGTAGAAATTTAACCTATGGTTTTATAAATAATTATGAGATAAAAAAAACGGATGAAAATCTTAAGTCAGCAAAATTTCCTTATGATTTTAGTAAAATTTTAAATAAGAAAAAAATCTGTCTAAATAAGTTTTTCCTATTAGAATCGGACAAGGATATTGTTAATACTAACAAATTACCTAATGAAAATTATATAGGGGTTATTAGTAATGATCACAATAAACCAGATGAATTGCAAAAAATCATAGAAAAAATAGTGCCAAAATTTATTGCAGAAAATGCTACAGAAAAAAACTATTATTTGTGTACCCCCCGACACGTTATGGGGATAAAATTGCGAAAAACAGTTGAGGATATGGTGGTGTTGTATTTTTATGATCCCAATGATACTTATAAGACAAAGGAGTATATTGTGCATAACCCTAATAATGCCCTAGCAGAAAATATACAGCCTTTAGGACAAGGTTTTTTCTGTAGCGCTAATAGCAAAGAAAAAAAATACCGTTACCCTAAAACACATGATATATTTTTTCCTCGTCATATAAAAGCAGATTTTCAGGATGGCAATGGTCTTTTTATATTATGCAGCGATGACCGTGTTGAAATAGCAAATGCAGATGCTATTATTATAGATGAAAGCGATCAAGCTGCTGCTGATAGAATAAATTTAATTTTTATGAAGCTCTTATCAGGGTTACCGTTATCGGAAAAAGACAAAGATTTTTTCAATAACAACGCTACTAAAATTGCTGATCTTAATAAAACTTATGCTTTAGGATTTAATTTAGTAGAACTCTTAAGCATGCTTAAACAAGATAAAAGTTTAAAAAAATTTGTTTTCAATATTTTAAATCATGAAAATTTATCATCTAAAGAAAAAGTAAATATAATCAATACAGAAAATTCCACTCTAATGTCTAGTTTGTTAAAATTTAATAGAATAGATGATTTATCCTTTTTTATTGATACTATTTTAGAGAGCAATTTAGATTATAATGATAAAATTGAGCTGTTAAAAGTAACACCTAAAAAATTAAGAAAAAAGTTCAGCCTCAAGATCAACACGTCTTATTTCCCATATTTTAATATACTAGCGGTATCATCTTCAGTGTTATCTTCTTTAGCATCTAAATTGGTATACGTAAAACAGATCTTAATGACGAGCAAATTATCTTTAGTTGCTAGAATAAAACTATTAATACCAGAAAATATTTTATCGTTTTTATTATCTATACCTGTATATATTGTTGTTGGGATATTAGAGTGTCCTTTCTTCTTATTAAAAGCTATATTATCTTTTTTAAATAAGTTTATTAAAGCAGATGAAAATACTATTAAAATAATAAATTATATACTTTATATGGTCTTGTTTCCTTATTTATTTGTTATAAGTATTACAATATGTTTAATCTTTAACCTTATTCTTACAACAGATTTTTTCTGAGGTAAGTTTTTATATATACACATGGCATATTTAAAGCATAAGTGTATACTAGGTTAAATAATCAAGCGTGTACCAATGTTACGAAACCTGATAACAACAAGATAAATTTTAAATATTTTCATGCAAAACAGCTAGTTAAAATAACTAGCAAACAATATAACGGAGTTTATTTAAAATGTTTACAACGGAGAGTAATATAGCATCTAACCCTACACCTAAGTACGGTAAACTTTATAGGCAATACCGACTAGGAAGAGGATGTAACAACCGGAAAATTTGTACAGTTAATCCAACCTCACCGTTATTTCCTAATAAGCCGACTAGTATCGATTTAGCTTATAGTTTTCTAAATAATTATGATATAAAACAAACTGATGCAAAGCGTAAGTCAGCAAAATTTCCTTATGATTTTAGTAGAGCTTCAGATAAGTTTTTTCCATTAGCATCGGGCAAGGATATTGTTAATACTAACAAATTAGCTAAGGAAAGTTATATAGGGGTTATTAGTAATGATCGAAATAAACCAGATGAGTTTCAAAAAAATATCGAAAAAATAGTGCTAAAATTTATTGCAGAAGATACTACAGAAAAAAACTATTATTTTTGCTCTCCCCAACATGTTATGGGAATAAAATTACGAAGAACAGTTGAGGATATGGTGGTATTGTATTTTTATGATCCTAATAATACTTATAGAGCAGAAGAGTATGTTGTGCATAATCCTAATAATGCCCTAGAAAAAAATATACTTGATTGCAAATTAACATATGGACTTTTAGGCGATTATTTTAACGGATTAAACCGTCACAGAGAAAAACGTAGCCGCTACCCTAAAATACACGATATTCTTTTACCTTGCCAGATAGAAAAAAACTTTAAGGATAGTAATGGTATTTTTACATTATGTAGCTATGACTGTGTTGAAATAGAAAATGCAGATACTATTATTATAGATGAAAGCGATCAAGCTAGGACTAGTAGAATAAATTTAGTTTTTATGAAACTCTTATCAGGGTTACCGTTATCGGAAAAAGATAAAGATTTTTTCAATAACAATGCTACTAAAATTGCTGATCTTAATAAGACTTATGCTTTAGGATTTAATTTAGTCGAACTATTAAGTATGATTAAACAAGATAGAAGTTTAAAAAAGTTTGTTTTCAATATTTTAAATCATGAAAATTTATCATCTAAAGAAAAAGTGAATATACTTAATAAAGAAAACTCTACTTTAATGTCTACTTTGTTAAAATTTAATAGAACAGATGATTTATCATTTTTTATTGATACTATTTTAGAGAGCAATTTAGATTATAACGATAAAATTGAGCTATTAAAAGTAACACCTAAAGAATCAAGAAATAAATTTGACCTCAAGATCAACACATCTTATTTTCCACATTTAAATCGACAGTCGTCTTCGGTGTTGTCTTCTTTAGTAGCTAAATTGGTATACATAAAGCAGATATTAACGACAAGCAAATTATCTTTAGCTGATAGAATAAAATTATTAATACCAGAAAACCCGTTATCATTTTTATTATCCATACCTGTATATATTGTTGCCGGAATATTAGAGTGTCCTTTCTTTTTATTAAAAGCTATATTAGATTTTTTAAATAAGTTTATTAAAGCTGATGAAAATATTATTAGACTAACAAATTATATACTTTACGCTGTTTTATTTCCTTATTTATTTGCTGTAAGTTTTACAATATTTTTAGTATATCATCTTATTGCTACAACAAAACCTTATGAAGCAGAATAACCCTCATAAGGAAAGTTACAATCATTATAGGGTTTGAATTATTACATGCTAGTTTAATTTCCAGATATTAGGAGTATTAGTTAGTTTACTATGCAGGTCAAGAGCTACGGTAGCTGGTAAATCCATATAGCTTATAGTTTGTTTATTTATAATTAAATTATTGAATTTATTTATTAAAGCGCTCAACTCAGATGCATTTAAATTCCTATTAAATGCATCTGAAAAACTTTTGATATCTATGCATTGTTTAAAGTTATCACTGAGGCTATTGTATAAATCTTTAATGCTTGTTGCTTTATTATTTAAACTAAAAGGTAATATTCTACTTTTAAATTCTTTTTCTCTAAGAGCTTCCTCTTCAGGAGAAAGAGTTTTTATTAAGTCAGAAATCTTGTTTTGTAATTTTTGTTGCAATACATCTTCCCATTTTTCTTCGGGATTTATGTTAAAAAATTTATTTTGCGACTCATCATATTTTAAACCTAGGTTTGTTAGTCTTGTTATTGCTTCTGCTTTATTAATATGCCATAGCGGACGTTCACCAGAAGTAAGAGTGCAAACTAATTTTGTATCTGTTCCTGTGCTATCGCTACAATTAAAATCATATTGATGTTTAATTACAGTATTATCTGCTACGTTTTTTAGTGAATTTGATTCTATTATTGCATTCATACATTCCGCTCGATATTTTCTATCATTATTAGCTCCTCTCATTACAAAAGACAAAGGTATTCTTGGGTCTTTGCCGTCTACCTTTCTTGCAAGTACAGCTAAAGATCGGGCTACATCATAACGTGCTATTTCAATTATTTTACAAGACTTATCAACAGAAGATGATTTTTTTATTAAATCTTTAATATCTGAATGATATGCTAACGAGCTGTCGTATACAACCGATCCTATAGCTTGTTTTTGTAGCTTATCTTCAGAAGATGGCATAACTATGGATCGTAGAGCTATAAGACCATTAAAAATATTGTATGCTAGATTTGAACCTTGAATATGAGCGGTATCATGCGATATTTCTGGTAAACCTCTTCTTACTATATCTTTGCTAGCATCGGGCGAAATAGCACCAGAAAATTTTGGTATTTTATCAACTCCTGTATCTACATAGCCAAAACTTTCTTTGCCATGAGATGTTTTTCCTGCACCAAACCCACCTTTATAAGCTATTACCATAGCTTTTTCTGTATCTTTAGCTAAAATTAGAGCCTTAATTAAATTATATTCTGTAAATTTTGCAGCAGCACCTTGTACCTCAGGTATCCAGTTTTTTATATTTTCTAACCAAGGCCAAAAATTAGCATCATTTGGAGTGAATGCATCTGTTTTTGTATATGCCTGCCATGACTTAATACCTGCTCCAGAGTTTTCACTAGCAACTAATATTGCCGTACGAATCAAAAAATCATACTTTTGTAAATAATGATGCTTTCCACTGATTATTTTATAATTCTTTAATAAGTCTGTTAATGGAATATTTAGTTTTTCCGTTAGTTTATTAACTAAATAAACTACTTGATCAAGCTGTACTTTAGTGGAATTAATTTTATTTGCATTAAAATCTCTACCAGATAAAAAATTAGCGACGGCAAAAGGCTCGTGATGTAAAATTAGTTCTATTTTATTAAAAAAAGATAAAAATTCATTGCTTATTTCAGTATCTAGATCATTATTTATTATCTCGGATGGTGAGGCGGTGCTAATATTACGTTTTTTGAGTTTTACATTAACTACGGTGGTTGGCTGAGTAGCTAAACTTTTCTTGTCATTGGTGGTAACAGCTATTGTTCTGCTTTTAGATGTCGTTTGGATTGCAGTTTTTTCTTGTTTTATATTCTTTGTATCAACATGATCAAGGTTATTTAGCTGATCTGTTGTCTGGTAATTATTAGACAATTTAGGCATGTTTAAAACCCTTTTAAACTATATATGCAGGTATATTAATTTACTAACTGTATATACATCGGCTTTAAATATAGAGCTAAAAGGTAATTTAAATAGGTAGTATTCACAATATAAAAAGGTAAATAACTAGATTATAATTCTTCTGGAAGTTTCCTAGATATTATATTTTATAATTAAGGCGAAGATACTTAGCTAATCTTTCTGCTGCATATTCTAAATATTGATTAAATTCTTTAATTTTAGCATAGGATTCTATTTTCATATCAGCGGTACCATAGTCTACTAGCTCTATTGCTTTTGTGTTTGTTGTTGTTTCAAGATCAATAAAAATATTATTTGGTGAGATCGACACGGAATGATTTGGATAAGTTTTTATAATATATAATAATTCATTTATAACAGTAGATATTTTATTTATCTGTGGCTCTTTAAGCTCTGCATTAGTTATTTTTTTGTATTCAGTAGCATTATTAGTTACGTCTGTAATGAAAATTAAGTTTTGCTTCATTAATGCTTTAGTTAATGAAATACCATTATTTTTTTCTTTAATGCTATATAAACCAAATGGGTGACATTCATACATTTTAGTTACTGTAAAATTATGTTTATTTGCTTGCTGTTGCCAAAAATTATAATTATAATTTTCTTTTGTTCCAGCACTTAAAGATATTAAATTTCCTTTTATATTCAATTTCAATATTTTGTTAGTAGTTATATTATTCTCTAATATTTCAAAGATAAAGGATTGATCTCCTTCATTTAAATATGGCAACTTTAATTTTAACTCTCGCATATCACCATATTTAAATGTTGCAACTTTTTTTTTGGTATTGATTAAATTATTTTTTATTTCATCTAAATACTTAGAGATTTCTTGTATTGTTTTAGGTGGAGAAATAGTAATTCCATCGATAGTAATAGTTGCAAATGTGTTCTCCTGTAAAGGTAGATGATCAAAATATACGTTATTGGTACTAACAGTTGCATTATGTTTTTTTGTGGTTGATCGCACATCACATATATGATTATCTGCAATAGATAATCTAGATAACAAGATAAAAATAAAGATAAAAATATATTTTTTCATTATTGTTCCAAATATAAGTAAATGAATTGCATACAACGTGCAAATGGAGGTGCATAATTTCAGAACTAGAGTAAAAGCTATAGAATATTGTGAGGATACTTATTTTATGGTTTAAAAATATTTAAAAGTATTTCAATTTACCCATATTAGTTCCCTCTTATGGGCGGTTATCTTTTGTTAATGGATTTTTATCCTAAAACTAAATTTTTAAATCATCATCTAGATTAATAATTAAAAATTCCTTGCTAATATTCTCATCTACTAGAAAAACTACAGAAAGGGTAGCAAATAACAGATAATTGAAACAACTAATTAGTGTATTTGCGTTGTATCTCAAGCCTAAAATTAACGGCTATTTGCATTTCACACGAGGGATTATACTTTTTTTATAATATAAAAACAAGATTATGTGTCTTTAATTTTTCTTTGGGGCTTTGTAGTAGTTAATCATGTATTGGATATTAAGCATTTAGAACTTAAATACTACATCTTATTATATCAAATCTGTCTGGCTTAGTTAATTGCAAATACGGTCTAGAGTTGCTAGTATTTTGTAAGCCCCACAAAAACTTATAAATCCACCAGAACAGTTTGAAACATATTTCCAGTTTTTAATTCACATTACAGTTCAAGGTAAAAACCTAATAATATAACTAACAATTATATAGCTTAAATTCCTTTAGTAACCATAAATCACCTATTTTATAGCTAGTTTACGAGCAAATAATATATAGTTTTTATTATTTATTCTGTGCAGTATTGCTAACAAAAGTAAAATCAGATAACATCTAGTCAAATTTACAATTATTTATTAGCTTTCTTAAAGGTTTAAGCTAATAAATCCTTTCAACAATTTATTTTTTAAGAACAACCATACAATTATGGCAATCAAAAAATCACAACTTTATAGTACCCTATGGGAATCGTGCAATCAATTACGTGGTGGCATGGATGCTAGTTTATATAAAGATTATGTATTAAGCATGCTGTTTATTAAATATATTTCTGATAAATACGCCAATATTCCTTTTGCAACTATCAAAATTCCTCAAGGTTCTAGTTTTAGCGATATGCTCAATTTGCGTAATGCTAGCAATATTGGCGATGATATCAATAAAAAAATTATAGCCCCTCTTATTAAAGCAAATGATGACAAACTTGCAGATGGCGATTTTCCTGATTTTAACGATGCAACTAAACTTGGCGATGGCAAAGAACGTATAACTAGGTTAACTAAATTAATTAATATTTTTGCTAAACCTGAGTTAGATTTTAGCAATAATAAAGCTGAACATGATGATATTTTAGGTGATGCTTATGAATTTTTAATGCGTCATTTTGCGGTAGAAAGCGGTAAAAGTAAAGGTCAGTTTTATACCCCAGCGGAAGTTAGTCGTATTATTGCTAAGGTTATAGGAGTTACTAGTAGCAATACTAGTAATCAAACTACAGTTTATGATCCCACTTGTGGTTCGGGTTCGTTATTACTTAAAGTAGCTAGTGAAGCTGGCAAAGAAATTAGTCTTTACGGGCAAGAAAAAGACGTTACTACTGCTGGTTTAGCTAAAAAAAATATGATATTGCATAATTTTGCTACTGCGACTATTGCAACTGGTAACACTCTTACCAACCCAAAATGGATTGATACAGAACAATTATTAACTTTCGATTATGTAGTTGCTAATCCGCCGTTTTCTGATAAAGCTTGGATAACTGGCTTAACTCCAAGAGACGATAAATTTAAGCGCTTTGTTTGGGGTGAACCACCGGCAAAAAATGGCGATTACGCTTATTTGTTGCATATTATTCGTTCAATGAAATCCACCGCAACTGCCGCATGTATTTTACCTCATGGTGCTTTATTTCGTGGTAATGCCGAAGCGATAATTCGCAAACAATTAGTTGATTCAGGAATTTTACAAGGCATAATTGGTTTACCTGCTAATTTATTTTATGGTACTGGTATTCCTGCCTGCATCTTGGTACTAAATAAAACTAACGCAGCTAGACGTAGCCAGATTATGATGGTTGATGCTTCTAGTGGTTTTATTAAAGATGGCAATAAAAACCGCTTACGCGAGCAGGATATCCATAAAATTGTTGATGTATTCACCAGCCAAAAACAAGTTACTAAGTATTCACGTTTGGTTGCTATCGAAGAAATTAAAGCTAGTAACAACGATTATAATCTTAATTTACCACGTTATATAGATACTAGTAGCGAAGAAGATTTACAAGACTTAACCGCCCATATGAATGGCGGTATTCCGCAAGCTGATATCGATAAACTACAAGACTACTGGCAATTAATGCCTGAAGTTAAAAAGCTATTATTTAGCGAGCATGCCAACGCAGGTTATTATCAATTACAGCAAGATGAAACTAATATAGCTACTACTATTAGTAACAGTAAAGAATTTTTAGCGATAAAACAGCAACTTATTTCTGCCTTAACTAACTGGAAACAAGCTAATTTTGAT
>CAKNAD010000017.1:20551-21370 GCA_929200515.1 Candidatus Gorgonimonas leptogorgiae
TTGATAAACTCTATAATTTTACCGAGCATCCTAAACAATTAATTAATGATATCTCCGAAAATTTGCTTAACACCTTTAAAAACCAACCATTAATTTATGAATATGCAGTGTATCAATATTTAATGGATTTATGGCTAGCAACCATGCAAGACGATTGCTATTTAATAGCAGCAGATGGCTGGCAAGTTAGCATTGAAGATGTATACGAAGAAAATAAAAAAGGTAAGCAAGTTTACAAAGGCTGGGTTTGTGAGTTATTACCACAATCAATAGTAACTAAGCATTATTTTTGTCAGAGAATGCTTGATTTAGAAAGCCTAAATTGTAAATTAGATAAACTAAGTGCAGCTAAGCAGGAACTAGAAGAAGAGCATAATAACGACGATGGCATTTTTGCTGATTTTGATAAAATCAATAAAACTACAGTTAATAAAGAATTAAAACGTCTTAGTAAACTTGCAGATTACCAGCAAGAAATAACTATTTTACAACAATGGTTAGATTTTACTACAACAGAAGCTCAGTTAAAAAAACAAATTAAACAGCAAGATGCAGAATTAGATACATCCTTACAACAAAAGTATCCACAGTTAACTGTTGATGAAATTAAGCAGTTGGTAATAAACGACAAATGGCTTGCAGATTTAGATGCTAATATAGAAACTGCTATTAATCGTATCGCTGAAGATTTAGCAACTCGCATTAATGAATTGCATAATCGTTACGCTGAGCCATTACCACAATTAGAAAATCAAGTTAGCAAACTTAGCCAACAAGTAACTGCCCATTTACAACAAATGGGGGTTGTATGGAATTAAC